>NZ_RQFT01000012.1:212500-375000 GCF_004769525.1 Leptospira bouyouniensis
ACCTCGACGGGCATGAATGAAACCTGCTTTTTTTAATTTTCCAAGTAATAATCGAATAATTGCTGAATTGGTGCCCACAGATCTAGCTATCTCTTCGGAAGAAGCTCCACGACCCATTTCCAAAATGGTTAATATATGAATCGCAACGGAAAACCTACTTGGGATGGACATGAGGACTACTTGTAACTACAAATATTACAAGTCTATTTAATGGCAAGCATAAATCTTATTCCTTCACCCTTTATTCGTAAAAATAAAGAAAAAGATTATCTATGGATGCCTGAAAAAAAATTGGAATGCATTTGAAATTGCAGAGAATCTGACTTTATAAATTATTTTTGGTGAATTCCGATACTAAGGTTTACCACAAAGGAGCTTAGTAAGAGTTTTCCCACAGCCAAGTTCTCACACTTAAAATCGAGTTCCAGATATTCAGAATAGATAGCTCATTTTGGAAATCCAGTCTGCTTAATGGTGAATATATTTTTAGTATCTGAGCTTCAACATCTTTATACAAGTGATCCATCTCATTAGCCCTTGTGTTTTGTCCAGTTTGTATCAGAATGAAGATTTTTTTATCATTTAAATATTCTGAACTTGCTGTATGGTATTCAAATATAGACTTTCGAATTTATCCTTTATTTAATTCTGATTGCGACTTACCAGAAATAAAAACTGTAAAGAAAATCAAATTTATAATTTATTTTGCAAATCTAATGTTCGATTCGTTGATGAATCAGTAAGTAACGATATCTATATTTTTATTAATACATATTCAACTCTATAAAAATTAGGATGATTCAATTTGATTCTCAAGGATTGAAATATTGAATCATCTTTGGCAAAAGTATTTTTGTATCTACCATATGATCTTGTTTTGGGAAGCTCTGTAATTCGGAGCTTTGAATTGTTTGATTGAGTAAATTCGAAACTATCTTCAACTCATTTGGGCTTTCTTCACCATAGGCAATACAAATCGGTACTTTAATCTCCGCTAGTTTTTTCACTGGCGCTTGATTTTCGGTGAGGGTTATATCATACAATAAAGTTGGAGCCAGTTGCACAGTTCTTTTCCAACCAGGAGTTAAGGGTAAAAAAAATGTGAATATTTTTGGCATACCAATTGAGACTAAAAATTCACTAATTGCTTTTGAGTTCTTTCCTTCAACGAGTAATGTTTTGATTTTCTCTTTTGTCGTCCGATATTCTTGGTATTCCTTTTCGTTGGAAACATAGGGTGGATCATAGATATAGATCTTTTTTATCTTACTCGGAATCTTTAAAGCAGCCTCCAAAGCTAATATGGCCCCAGATGAGTGACCGTAAATATATGCAGATACTCCTGCTGAATCTATCAGCGCTTCGATATCCTCAATTTCTGACTGGACTGAATATGTCTCTGTATCACCGCTATCTCCTCTTCCTCGCCTATCGTAATTATAAACAGTGAATGCCTTACTTAAAATCTTTGTGTCATCGATGATGGGTTGAAACTTTCTATGACAAATGGCTCCTGTAATAAAAATAAGGGGTGGTCCAGAACCTTTTTTTTCGAAGGCGATAGCCGTTCCATCTCTTGAAATTACTTTTTCATAGGTATTGTTTTCATTAGTGGCCGTGTTACAGGAAGCGCTTGTAACGGCAATGGTTACACTTGTCAGTGTCGCCAGTAAGTTTCTGATTTCTTCGTTCATAATTTCTTCCCTCTTTTGTAGAAATATTTGACTTAAATTTGCAAATAAGATTTATAGTACTAGACCGTCTAGTACTATAAATGATTACATTCATTTATCAGGGGAACGTTTGTCAAGTTTTTATAGTGAATAAGGTTGGATGAATGAATCTGTATGATGAGAAACACCAATTAATATTGAATACAGCTACCCAGGTTTTTCTAAGAAAAGGGTATCTTGCTACTAACATGGAAGAAATAGCAACAGAAGCCTCTGTATCCAAACAAACAGTTTATAAACATTTCACAAGTAAAGAAGCCTTATTTATAGAAATTATTACCAATCTTACTTCGCGAAAAACAGAGGAATCATATAATACTTTACCAGTTATAGATGCAGTTACGGATGTAAGAAAATTCTTGGTTGATTATGCTTTAGCTGAACTATCGACATTGCTGACACCTGAAGTCATTCAATTGCGAAGACTAGTCATCGGAGAAGCAGAGAGGTTTCCTAATTTGGCAGCCATTTATTTTAAAAATGGACCACAGGTAGCTTTTGAGAAACTATCTGAACTATTCGCTCATTTTTGTAAACGCAACTTACTTCAAATTGCTGATGTAAAAAAGGCAGCTGAAGATTTTAATTGGATGATTTTATCAGCTTATTTAAACAAAGCAATGTTTTTAGGGGACTCTAGTTTGCCAAAATTGAAAGAAATGCGTAAACATGCAGAACACAGTGTATCTATATTTTTAAAATTCTATGGAAAAGTTGAAAAGTAATTAACCTATCGAAATATTTTAATTAAAGGCATTTTAATTTTTATTTAAAAAAAACGATGTTGGAGAAATTCTGAACCATGCCATTTCTCGGAATCAAACAAAACAAGCTTTCACTGAAGAATTGATAAAGGATTATTTATTGATATTCGATTGGGAAAATTTTGTACCATCTGTTACACCGGAATTTATCCGCCATAGTGTCACTAATTTGAGAAATTCAATTTATATTCTTAGTTATTTGGTGCAATTAGAGATGTTTTAGAGCTTACATCTAATACAAAAATTATCTTTTCCAACCAAAGAAAGGAGGCAAAGTAAATCCTTTACGGATTTGAAAATGGATATTCATTGAAAAAGAAGAGGAAGTTCTTTTTAATGAATTTGAATTCAATCTGGACAAAAAAGTTGATCCATTGGCAAATAGTATTAGCGAAATCCACCCCTTTATTTAGCTAAATAATACCACTCTCTCGCTCAAAGCCTGGTCGAGCTAAAGTTACAGATTATTTTCTTGTAGAAGAAATTGTCCGTGAAATTCGAGAAGAATCAAAAACATGCAGTTGTGGTCATACACTTGAAACATTTGGATTCGATACAATAGACACGATAGAAATCTTTTCTCCAGAAACAGAGAAAAACAACCATTTGATTTCTATAAATTCCAAATTTAAATACAAATTTTTTATGATAAACTACAAAAGATAAAGGAAATTCCAAACCGATGCAATTGGGACATATCATGTAATCTCAAAATAATTTTAAACAATCTCTCTCGCTGGTTGCTCGATTCATGCTTGCAAAAAGTTTTTAGAATTACTTAATGCTAATAAAAAAAATAATGCGGCAACAAAAATTGTAAATCTCATTGCTACGCTATATAAAATGAGAACAAAATGGAATTTTATTATTTGGAGAAGCGAGTGGTTAAAAATCCGCCAAATAGAAGATAGGTTAATCGTAGATAGAATCATAACATTTATGGAAAGTGAAATTAGATGCACATTGCTTAACCAACTGTATGCCAAGGCTTAAAAAAACATAAACTTACAATGTGATAAACTTTTGGTTTTCCTCGAATATCTCGAAACTGCTTTTGACACAAATCTTGTGGAAAATGCGATTCGACTATTTGATATAGGTCGTAAAAATAGTTTATTTTCTAAAACATCGAAAGTAGCAGAAGTAGGCGAATTTTCTACTCGCTCATTAAAACAACAAGGGCAAAGGATCTTTACACCTATCTAAAAAATTGTTCACGATAGTAAAGGAAGCTCATTATCCACCAATTGCCGATATGCGTTAATTAGGCGGATATGGCAAAAGGAAGTGAGATGATATAAATGAAACAAAAGGTCCGGTGAAAGATAATTATCCAAATTGATAACCATTAACATAAGCAGTTTTTGCCGAAGAAAAATAGTTAAATAATTAGAAATCAATTTAAAGAAAATCGATCTGGTGAAAAAAGTAAGCTGAAAAATTTCAAACATGACATTTGGGATAGGCACTAGTTCTCACTCATGACATCTAGGACATGGCAAAAAAACATAGATCGTGTTACCTTTCAGAGCATGAAAACGCTAAAACAATCATATAGACATTGGAACCGGCTTTGCCATAGAACAATTGACATTGCTCTTCGGAATTCTCTCGTTCTACTGACGATCGGACTCTCACTCTTTCTCTTACAATGTGAAGGTAAATCGGCAGAAGGAGAGTCTCATTTGATTCCCATCCTAATAGCGAAAGAATCCGACACAACATCAAAACTAGGTGATGATCAAGGTGGATCAGGGGGAATAGAGCCTATTGGAGTAGACGATCTTCCGGCAGGTATTCCTCTTCTCAACGAGATTACTTATTTTACCAATGATGCTAATCCAGCAGACGATCCTTATTCCACAAAAGGTTTGCTCCAATTCCCGAAATCGAGTGTTAGTTTTCAAAAACCTGTTCCAGCTAATACGGAAGTTATACTCTACTTCGGAAAAAAAAATATGGTATTGCATTCCGATGGAACGGTGACGAATGCACTGCAATCTATCAAACGAACTGCTGCCAACTTTAGTGGTCACACTTATCTTACCGATGCGGACAAAAAAATAAAAGTGTTCGTTGTGGCAAAGAATGAAATTGGAATGTCCACAAAGCAACTAACAATAGGACACCCAAGAAATTGTGCGAATGCAGTGAAAATTCCTGCAACAATTGGCGATTGTAATGATCATTGTTTTGATGTAACAAGGGTAGGTGATACAATTGAAATCACTGCAAAATACAACCTTACTTTTGATGGTATTTCTTTACACTTAGACTTAGTCGGAGTAAGTCCACGAAGTCTACCGGAAACAATAGCCCCAACTGCTGATTTAGAGATTCCAACTCCTATGATCGGGCTTCACACAATCAAAACTAGTTTTAATATTCACGAAAAAGATTATCTTTGTACGAAAGTTCAATCCTTACTTACGTTGGATCAACCTTTGCGATTTGCAATCGCACAAGAATATATCAATATCCCTAATGATTGAACCAGGTCTTAAAAATTTCAGATCTGATTTTTTGATAAAAGAACAAATTTTCAGATCTGGATTTTATACAAACAAAAATAAAATATACATTTCGAATATTTTAAAAAAACAATTTAATTGGTTTGTTATTTATAATAAACTTTTTTCATTTCTTTCTACAATTCAGTCTTTGTTTTTACTTATTTTTTCTATGGGGATATTAACTAACTGTAGTTCCTCCCCATTGGAAAACATATGTGACCCAAGCTCCAAATCCTTTTCCAAAACTATAGCAGCAAAACTATTACTAGGTGACACAAGCTTCCATTGTATTTCTATGAATATATCAAATCTTAAAAGTTTTACTATTGGTGGAAAAATTTCAGGCCTTACAGGAGTTGGATTGAAATTGATTTTAAATCAGAAAGAAACGTTAATGATTTCCCCTGGCAGCACAGAGTTTGTTTTTTCTAGTAAGATTCCTATTGGCTCTGACTACGAAGTTAATTTTGCTACTCAGGCAGAGGGTGACTTCTGTGAACTGATAAACTCGATAGGAAAGGTTGGCAACAAAAACATACAAGATATTGAAATCAATTGTAAGGCTTCTTGTATAAAATGCATCATATTTGTAACTCAGAATGGCTACCCTGCCAATATTGGGAAAGCATCTAACTTTGATTCCAGTTGTCAGTCAGATCCAAACTATCCTGGCTCAGGTAATTTCAAAGCTATGGTTGTAGACGGAGTATCACGAAGAGCAAGTATAACATCAAATTTGGGGGACGGTCAGATCGATTGGGTTTTTAAAGCAAACAATGCTTACATTCGACCAAACGGAATCAATATAGAAACCTCCAATCCAAATGGATTATTTACCTCAACTATTTCTACACCTATTACATCAATTACCTCTGACCATTGGACAGGACTCGAATTAGATTGGACAACGTTTTTAGATGGAGCATGTTTAAAGTGGACTACAAACTCTGCTTCCGAATTGGGAATCGCAGGAGATGCCTATACTCAAGATATATTGACGCTCACAAGAGGCAAAGGTCTACAACACTGTTCCATCAATCGCCAGTTAGTTTGTGTTGAGCAGTAAGAAAAGTATAAATATTAAAATTTAATATTTATTTATCAGAATTTCCTTCCAATAACTTCTGTTTTGATAAAAACACTGTCAAACGTTGGAGTTGGTCTTTTGCGGTGGAATTGGATTCAGGAAGTACTTTGGAATAAATATTCTTCAAATGATTACGCAACGTTCCATCCGATACATTTAGAATCAAACGAATGAAAGAACGGCTATGCCCTTCCGCAACCAATTCACAAATACGAAGTTCTTGTTTGGATAAACCAAAGTCCCCAAGATTCAATGGAAAAGTAAAATTAGGCTTATTTTCTTTCAAAGATGATTTCAATAAATAAGCAAAGAATAATAGGCTGGATAAAGTAATTACAACCGATGTAACCATTTCCTTAAAAGGAAAAGTCGGAAGTATTCTTAAAACCAAAATCCCAACAAGTAACCCAACTGCAAGAGAGATCAGAATGGAAGCAATTAAACTATATAAGCTAGGTCTAGAAGTATTAAAACGATTCAAATAAATGGAAAGAAGCACGGAAAGTGTAGCGTCTACTACAGGATGTAAAGGAGGGAAATTTAATCCATACATAGGTAAAAAATTAGAAAAAAGGCCGAACCACCAAACACATAAAGCAATGATGAATGTCTTTCGATCAAAAAATGAATTCCAATCCAAAGGAAATAGAACAAAGTACAAAGATATCGCAATTGCAAGGAAATGGACGGAACCTCCAAGAATGCCGCCGAAAACTGTAAGTAAAGGGGCCATTCCGAAAGAAAGTAGTGCAAATCCATAAACGAAACTTTTTGGCAAGGAAGAACAGAGTAAATCTACTGAAAGAGCATAAATAGCAATGGCTATAGTGGCCTTATTTAATAACTTCCGGCCTGTACAAAATGAACACAAAGCAACGAGAACAGGAGCCAAAAGAAAAAAAGAATGGCATTGGAAAATCCAAAATGCCAAACCCACACTTTCACTTTTCTCTGGTGCCAGGCAAAGGGCTGCGGTTGCTGCATTCTGAATCCCAATCGTAAAATAAAATACACTCAGCAACCGATGAAACCTGTGGTCACGTGCTATATTTTCAAGAAAGCAGCTAACGTTTGCCAAAGATGCAAATAATGGAACCAAAAAGAATATACTGGTCAAAAAAGATTCATCCTATTTATACAAATAGAACAACTACCTTAGTATATTTTCCAATCAATTTCGAAATTTCAACAACCTTGAAAAGTCCTAAGCCTTTTATTTGGTCCTGTCTCAGAATCAAGAGAGGAACTTTTGTCCTTGCAAAACAAATCTCATTACCAAAATCCAGAAAGCTTAAAGGCGACTTGATTTTTACAAACCAATGCTTCAACCTAATCGCCATAAAACGCTGCACCTTACCCAACTGACATTATGATCTCCCTTCACTGCCAAAAGAGCCATTGGCAGGATTTTCGATCTCAGAAAGGATCCATTGTAGGACTTGTTTAGCCACTGCTTCGGGACTTAGGAATGTAGTATCTATGATTAATGGTGGATGCCAAGGTAGGGTGTGGCTGGCAAGGCGATCCCAACACATCTGATTCCATGCGCCCTTGTGGATGACTTCAGAATGAGCTAAGGGATTTGTAATGTGGATCCGCATCCACGTGGCAAAGGCTTGGTGGTGAAGATGATGTTCGTTGTCGCCCCGAGCAAGAAGTCGTGCCGACTGAACTTCAGGGGATGCATCGAGCAAACAACCTTTTAGGCCTGTGAGCCTATGCCCAGATGGGGAGGCGATAATCTCGGCAGGGGGAATGGGGTCCCCACAGAGAAGTGTGTGTTTACCAAGATTCTGTTCCCTGAGGGCCCGTCGGACCACCTTTTCAACGGCCTTTTGTCTCCAGAGGACTGTCCACTGAGGGGGCCCTGCAATGTCACCTAATTCGCAGGACCAGAATGAAGGCGGCAAGAAATTAAGGAGTGTTTGCCTCACTGTACTTTTTCCCACACCGCTAGCACCGGTTACAAGGAATAGCATAGGAACCTCCAAAGAAAAAGATACGTCCCTCTAGCAAACATTGCAGACTTAAGGATGTTGCTAAAAGAAGACTTACTTTCAATCATAAAGATCCTAGTTATCTTTGAGGTATAAGTCACGGAGCTCAAGGAATTTTATGAAAGAGAACTGACATTTTGTGAAGTCCTTGATCATATTACTTCTAATGTGTCTGATCATATTTCTTTCATTTACTTCCCTTTTGGAAGGTATTGTCTCAGGAGTCCATTAAAGATCTCAATTGTTTTCATCGAACTTTGGTTTTGTATCGAGGTATCGATTGTATCAGAATTGAACCTTAAGTTTGTTTTTTTGTGAAAGTTGGGTTCACTTTTCGTTTGTAGTAAGGGGAAAGTTCTCTTTTGATTACTTCATTAGAAGTTTATTCGAATTGGATTCCGATCGAGATGAGGCGAAGGAAAAGTAGATACAGAATAGTTAAGAAAAATGTTATGAATGTGGCATTGAGGATTTTTTTTTGGTAGGGATTTTTATTTTCGTTTTCTTAACTTTTTTCTTTGCGGGCGGAGATTTTTGATTATAATCGAGTGATAATTGAATCCAATATTCAATTTCTTTTTTTGTTTTTATATCTTCTTCGTTAACGTAAACAAATCCTTTCATCAGGTGTCCGTTATGGATCATCTGGCGAGCTTTTTTCTTCGAAAGAATGGATTCAATTGTTTCAGGATCGATCCTACACATGATTTCATCATTTCTGATGCAGATGCACATTTTACCGTTCACCATAAAGCATAAACCGCCAAACATTTTCTTCTCTTCTACATTCGTCTGTCCTTCCAAAGACTTTCTAACCCGTTCTAATAATTTCTCATTGATTGCCATATTTTTGAAAGATATAAAATCTATTTCGAAAAATGTAAACTGATTTTAAAAAAAGGAAACCGCGTTAAGATGATCGTTTTACTTTTGCGAGAGGGATAGTAAGGGCGCGATAGCGGTCGCAAATTGCGACCGAAGCCCTAAATAGCCCGACCCCAAATTTCTGATAAAAAGTTACCTGATTCGAATCCATTTTTGGTTATGAACCTACTCAATGGGGGCTCGCCCAAAATCAACGTAACTCTTGAGATTGTTGTTACGCGACGATTTACATTGTAAAAGTTAAGTCTGCTTCTCCCTTATCCTTTGATTCACTTTGTTACTCCGGGGTCGAGTTCGATCAATAGATTGCTGAGTAACGAATCGTATCGAAGCATCGATGATAAACCTCGCTAATACTAGAGGTTTTTTTATACATTCACAATTGGGTAAATTGCAAGTTTTCTGCAAGGAATCTATGCAATGTTCGTCATACGCAAGGTTATTATCAAAACTCTAGATATTATCCTAGTAAAGATTTTAATACTATGTATACCGCTTTTACAACTCGAGTTGCGAAATTATTAGGTTCCAAGGTATTTTTGATCTAAAACAAGAATTAAACGAAACTTAGCAAGCAATAACTTCAATTTTGTCGATCACGTCCTTACGAAATGTGGTATTAAATCATATGTATTTTTTGTGGATTGCGAGTGACTGCTGATGGTTGATCTAATTGCTTTAGAGAGTTATTTTTTTCGAAATATTTGAAAACATAAAGAGATTCAAGTATCGTAACAGAAAACTTTGGAATCATTACCGTAGAAAACATCCAAATCTTTAAATTATAAACGTTCGTTTGGCTAGAAATGGAAAAAGACTGAAATTGATCCATCTGTAGCAAAATTTTATACAAAATATATAAATAATTCATTTAACAGAGAAACATTTTTCATCATTTTTGCTAATTTATGTTACATGAAAGAATTGCGATTTGACAGGGATTTCAAATATTCAAATAATGAGCGTTAACTTTTAAATTGGTGTTCTAAAATGAGAAAAATCCTTCGCTTTGTTCTTTTATCAAGTATGCTTATTATTTCCGCAACTAGTTGTACAACTAAGTCGGATAATAGTGATTCCCTATCTTTGCTTTTACTTGGGTCACTGGGTACAGCATCTAGTTCAAATGAAGACTTAAGTTGCCAAAATAAAACACTCAATTGGACAATTCGAACTCCTGCGGAAGCAAATCAATGGACTTCAATCACTTAGGGAAATGGACTTTATGCTGCCATAGCACAAAGTGGTGTCAATCAAGTGATGACTTCTCCTGATGGAATTACTTGGACTGCCCGCAATATCCCGCCAACATCAAATGCATTTTTATCGATTGCTTATGGAAATAACCTCTTTGTCGGTGTTGCAGCCACAGGAACAAACAACAGAGTGGTCACTTCTTCCGATGGAATTACTTGGACTGGAAGAGAAGCGTCTGCTATCCGTTCATGGCAGTCTGTGACTTATGGGAAAGGTTTATTTGTCGCAGTTGGAAGTGGTGCTATTGATTCAGTGATGACATCTCCAGATGGAATTACTTGGACGGCTCGGGCAGCTGCAGAAGCTAACCAATGGGTTTCTGTCACTTATGGAAATGGTCTTTATGTTGCAGTTTCAGCGGATGGAACCAACCGTGTAATGACTTCTCCAGATGGAATCACTTGGACAGCACGGACAGCTGCAGAAGCAAATGATTGGAGATCTGTTATTTATGCAAAAGGTATTTATGTAGCGCTTTCACTTGGTGGGACAAACCGTATTATGGTTTCGAAAGATGGAATCACTTGGACAGCACACGCTGCACCAGAGCAACTTGGCTGGAAATCGCTCGTTTATGCTGATAAACGTTTTGTAGCAGTCGCTTATAATGGACCTTCTAAAGTGATGACCTCTACTTGCGAATGACCGTATACTGATTGTGTTCGGGGTGATCTATTAAATTTTAAAGTCTTAGAACGATCCTTTTTTAATAAGATAAAATAGGATCGTTGAAAGAATTTTTCGAGTATCCGCGACGAGAGCATTAATGTTTGTTATCTGCAAGTCGAGATGAAATACCCAGTCTACTGAATGGCAACTGTCAGTTAAAATTGTGAAAAGTATTTGATGATATCTCTTATTCAGGATAGCAGATTGTTTATAGAAAAATTAGGTTCCATTGAACTCCACCAGGACTGACTGTCCCTAGTGACGTGAGTTCCCCTGTCGTTTGGTTTACGCTAAATTGAAGCAAATTTCCATTATTATCCGCTACATAAGCGAATCGTCCAGATGGATCGATAATCATGTAACGTAGACTTCCACCAAGTCCAGACTGCTTAGCGGAAAATGAAATTTTACCAGTATTAGGTTCCACCGTATAACAAGAAATTTCACCTTCATTGATGTGGAGTAAATATAAAAAATTCCCACTAGGATGGATCGCTGTCCCATTTGTACTCAACCCATGGTAAACAGAATCCACAAAACCCATTTGTCCTGTATTGCTATCAAAACTTAGTACAGTAACAGAGAGATTGGATGCAACATATAAGTATCTACCTTTCGGATGGGTCGAAACAAAACCTGAACCGCCATCGGAAAAACTAGGGCTGATTCCTACTTGGGATAAACTTCCATCATTATAGTTGATTCGATAGGAGACAATTTCAGTTAAGTTAGGACTGATATAAAATATAAAATTCCCATTACGTGAAATTTGAATCATATTGTGGGGAACGAAAGTTTGGTAGGCAGTGAGAAAACTAAGAGTGCCATCAGAATTGATGGCAAAAACTCGAATTTCCATATTCCCTTCAGATGCAAGGTATAAAAACCTTCCATCGGGTGTGATTAAAAAATTTCTCGGTGAATTCCCCGCAGAAGTTGTGGGGGTCGCATTGGCAGAAAGAGCGCCCGTACTTTGGTTGATTAAAAATTGTGAGAAAGACCCATCGTAAAGGTTTGCAGCAAACAAAAACTTGCCTGATGGATCAGAGCCTATGCCTGTAGGTCCGTTACCAGTTGGATTTGTTCCAACAGGAGAAAGGAGACCTGTTGAGTTGTTCATTGTCAAAAATCCTACAGATGAAATTAAATCCAAAGTAGTATAAACATATCCAGTATACACAGTGATATCGGAGCTAGCACTGGTCCTTCCATCAGATGTTGTGGCTGTGATCCAAACTTTTCCGTTTCCAATGCTTTGGACTAAACCATTGGCATCGACTGTTGCCACAGAGCTATCGCTACTTGACCATTGGAAAGTAGATTCAGTTCTCATACCGTAAAAATAATACTGTGCTTCGAGTTGCAGGCTGTCTCCTTTGTGGATACCTGCCCAACTATGGTTCAGTTCGACTACCTGATTAGAACTGGCAAGTAAGGCAAAAAGGCCAAACAACGATTTGGATGACGGATCTTTGGGTGGAAAAAGGAGATGATCGACAATGGGATTAAGAAGGCAGGCGTTGAAGGAAAAAAGGCAAAAAAGTAAGTAAAAAACTTTCTGAAAATTTTTGATCTTCGGGGGATATAATTGATGAGAACGATTTGTTTTCATACCAATCAACAAACTTAAAAAATGCGGATGTGAGAATCTGTCATTCCTAAAATTTAGAGGAGCTAACAAACTGAACAGATTTGACTTAAGTTTAGCGCCAGGGATTGCAGTGGAAATTGAAGCGAAGCGAAGATTGGAACGGAAAGCCCGGTCGTTATAAAACCATTGCTTATTTTGAGAACAATTTGAGGCGCACTGAGTGTAATGAACCATTCCAAAAGGAAGCTAAACTCATGAATTTACGATGATCCATGTTTTTCAAAGTTGGGAGAATAGGAAACTTTTATACCATCGGTAAGTTCCTATGACCTGGTATGGCATAAAATTGGATTCATTACGTTCTGAAATATATACTGGAACGACTGATTGGCACAAATCCTTTATACTCTTGTTCCAAGATGAAAAAACAAATATGCGACCAAATTTATTTTTTTGCACAGGTAAGTAAATTAACCAAGACGATCCTGTTCTTTTTGTTTTTTATTTTGAATTGTAACCCTTCAGATTTACAAAATCCTAACGACGTTTATAGTCGTGAATTTAACGAAACTCAAATACTTGCTTGTATTTTGAAAGGTAAGGACTGTTTACCTTGTCCCGGGAATACTTACTTGTCCTATCCGCAAAACACTTACCTGTTGGGACAAAATTTCCCTGTTTCAATTAAAACGAATTTATGTGGTCAAATTTCATCTTGTAAGGTATCACCAGCTTTGCCGACGGGACTAATGTTACAGAATGATACTTGCGAAATCAGTGGTTCCCCGACGACTATTTCAAGTTATACGGACTACTCGTTTACTGCGACAACGAGTAGTGGGGAAACAAATACAAATTTACAAATTGGTGTTGAGATCGGATCCCTTGTTCATTTGAGATTTATGAATGGCTCTTTTGAGAATTCGGGCATCCAACCCTTAACACTAACAGCAGGTGCATCACTTACGATCATTACCGGATATGAAGGTGATACAAATGGAGCAATACATCTTAATAGTACAGATATTAGTTCCCAAATTGGGGGGGATAGTATGTTGCCAAGCGGGACCTTACCTCGAACTATTTGTATTTGGTTAAAACCTGATGCTCTCCTTGGATCTGGAGTTCAAGAATTGATTTTTTCTTATGGCACACTTTTTAGTAATGCTTGTGGGTTTGGTCTGCAAAATACAGCGGGAGTGACTGGTTTGTATTTTACTAGAGCGAATTTTAGTGCGAAACAAACATATGCACCACCTGCAGGTGTATGGACCCATATCTGTATTGTTTTTGACGGAACCAATTCCTTCTTTTATGTTAATGGAAGTTTTCTTGGGACACCTGCTACAACTGGTTCGGGTGCAGTTGATACGATCTTACAAAGAATTACTTTTGGAAGTTGGGGTGGTGGGTATCCTTACCACGGCGGCATCGACGGATTTCGTGTTTTTGGATCGGCTCTCAGTGCAACGTCCGTGAACCAAGTGTATCTTGGATCGCCAATATTAGGCCCCTAATGGTTGTTAGAGTTTTTTTCATCTCCAAATTGTCTATATTGTATGGGACTCTGGCCCGTTGCTTTTTTAAATTCAACATTGAAAGAAGTTTTAGAGCCAAATCCTGTCGCATAAGCAATGGAAAGGATAGACATATCTGGTTTGTCTTTTAAGATTTTTTTGGCATCGGCAATCCGAAATCCATTGAGGTAACTTCGGAAACTAACACCTAGTTTGGAATTGAGCAGTTCCGATGTTTGTTGGACAGTTAAACCAATCGCAAGTGAGGCAATTTCTAAATCTACTTTTTCATCTAAATAGGGTTTGGTTACTCGCATCCAGGATTCCAATTTCGCAAGTGACTCTTCTGTATTGACTGAGTTGAGTTTTGATTTCACATAACGAGTATTTTGTGTATTGTTTAAAGTGATAATCCGGTGAAGGATTTCATTTCTTTCACCTTCTAATGTTTCATATTTTTGTAAGAGGTTAAACAATAAGAAAAATAGATCGATTGGGAAAATGAATACTGCTGAATAGAGTAGGGGAGTGGAATACGGTAGAATTCCCAAAAAATAAAACATAGTATTGTAACTAATGATAAAATAAGATCCCCAGCTGATCAGAAAGAAAAGGATTTGTTTTTCTCCTTTGATATAATTTTTTAAGGCAGTGCCCAGTATGATTGGAATGGATATTAAATAAATATAGGTAGCAATTCTAGAAAAAATTTTAGTTGTATAGGAAGTAAGAATCGCCGGGATACAAAACAATGCAATGAATCCCATAATCAGTAATATTTTATCAATCTTAGGATTGTTTACTTTTGTATTTAAGAACATTCGCACAAATTGGAAGGAAAACGGAATGCCAAGAGTAGAAAATACTAAGATCGCTTTGTTTTGCCACCACGGAGATTCAGGCCACAAGACATCATATGCGTTTCCATATTGTCCATTGTACCAGAGAACCGTACATACAACATAACCTGCATAAAAGAAAAACTCACTTAAGCCAAAAGCAAAAAAATAAAACAACGCAAATATAAACATTACTGCACAGACTCCAAGGATGAGCCAAGTGATCGCTGTTTCGACAATCATTCGTTTGTTCAGCGATCTTTCGCTTAGAGAACGAATGGGAAAAGAAATTATTGACTTTGATTGGATTCGGATATAGAAGTAATCTCCTGATTTTTGTTTTGGAATAGGAAAACTAGGATAGAGTGATTCGGGTAAAATCCATTTTGATTTAGGGAGTGTGTCTCCTGTTTCAAAGAACCTGAATTCATTACCTTGTTCTGTATAATACAATCTAGCAAAGTCCAGGGCTTTCCATTCCAAAGAAAGGATCCTTCCTTGTGTAAGCCCATCATCATTTGTTTTCCCTCGAAGCCAAATGACATCGTTTGTGAAATTAAAAGATAGTTGGTTTTTTGAAAGTGGATTCCAATTTTTTAATTTTCGAATTTGCTCAAAGGAAATTTCCGCAGAAGAGTCTAGGTAATATTCGAAAAGATTGGTTACGTTTTGGTCTTCAGATCCAGTGGATGCACAGGTAGCTCCCATCATCAAAAGGAACCAAATGAACATACGGGAAATTTTTTGCATAAGACGTAATCATTGCATTCTTATTGTGGGACTGACAAGTCTTTTTGTGAAAATGGAGGAAATCAGTTAGTGAAAATTTGAATATCTGTATGAATGAATCAACTTTTCGAATCAATTGGTTGCGATTGTAATTAGGCTCAGTTGTAAATATACATTAATTTTGGTGACTCATATGGATTCGTTTATTTGGACCTATACAATTTTTAGTTTGTTATATTGAAATGCTAGCATAGGATTCAAAAGTATGGGAATCGAATGGAATTTGTTGTTTGGTGGAAATACATAACAGTAATTTTGAACTGAATGAAGGCATTAGGCAAGAGAACAATACAAAGCTAAGGCTCTAGAAATCTTGAAGTCGCATCATTCTAATCGCAAAGAATCTTGAGTGAATTTGATATCAATTCGTTTGATGTGATAACGATTGTATCTTTTTTTAAGGAAAATAAAACTTTTGTCTCGATTGCTGTTGGTTTTTTTTGGAATTTATTTTGTAAATTTATTTCATTGAATCGTATTGCTATTGTTTATTGAAACACTTAGTGGAAATGAATGAAGTCTTTGAAATGAAACTCTAAGGCTTCATGGAACCGCAAGATAAATATCATCGGTTTCAAGTATTTGTTTAAAAGGAAATTATTGAATTCCATTTTTACACAATAGTAAAAAGATTTTATTCGGAATAAATTCTAGGGAATTATCGACGTTTAAATTCCTTTTGATTTTTGTATGCAAGTTTTGTTGAATGGATATTTTTAAACTCATTTAGATTTTTTGAATTTGAATTTTGGCAACAACGCAAAAAAAGGCAAAATTCCAATTGTAAATCTCATTGTTTCGCCACTCTCTGTTAAAGAAAATAGAATTACTTGTAAAAATATTAAAATTAAAACCAAAGCATCCGTGTTGAAAATCACTAACTTAATAGAATTTTTGAATAACAAAAAAAACTGATAAAACAAGTATACATAACTTAAGAAACGAAAAATATAGAATAAAATCTTGATACATCCTTCTGGTTTTAAATTTAGCAATTCATATTGGTAAAATAAAAAATTGGAAATATTTTTGATCCCATGGATGATGCTGTCGGCTGGATGTTTTTTAATGTGAAGGAAAATACGAGAAAGTAAATAATTGCTGTTGTCTCTGTGTTCCATTGTATTGATATTGGGCCATCGTCCTGGACGAGTTGGTTTTGCATTTAACTCTTCAAGGGAGCGATTAGGCATTACTTGTGGCCAAGCTCTTTGAATGTTGTAACCTGAATGGTTAGTCATTGTGAGCTGATTGTGATTTTTATACAAATGTATATGATAAGGAAGGTTTAATAGTAAAATAGGAAGAATTGCAAATAAGGCGAAAATTGAAATGGATTTCTTACGTTTCAATAAAATAATAAAAAATACTAGTAATGGGATCAAAAACAGTAAGGCAAAAGGTCTCATGAATTCCAACATCGAAATTAAAATTCCGAAAAAAATGAAATGATATGATTTGGGTATTTGGCAACTTTCTATTTTTTTAAAAATTATAATTACGATCAGTAGTAGTAATGGAAAAAATATATCGTATGATTGAGGGTTTCCGATATGAATTTTTAATGAAGAAAAATAGAATATTACTGAAATTAAAATACTTATAAAAAATGCAAATGGTCTCTTTCGGATTAAAAACGGTGGTGCTGTGAATAAAAATACAAATCCAACACAATATAACCATTCGGTTACGACTCTAGTGTCACCGAATATCTTTACGCTAAAATATTCCAAAATAGCTAAATTAATTGGAATAGGGATCATGAGTCCCTTTAAAAAAAGTATGAAATTTGTTAAATCTTTTTCCATGTATTCTTCAATTCCATAGACATTCATCCATGAAATTACGGGAATTGCTTTTTGGTTTATAATATAATAGAATGCAGATGTGAAGAATGACGCGTAGGTAAGTTTAGAGATATTTTTTAAATAAATAGTTTTTTTTGACTTTAGAAATAACATTTTAGTCATATTTTTAATTTGAAAAAAGGGGAAATAAATTCCAGTAAAATTTTTGCATCATGAAGACTTCAAGTTCTGGTTTCATCTATTGAATCTGGGTGATATTCCTAAAACTTGCTTATTAAATGATGGGTAATTTCTAGTTTTAGTAATCTTTTAATTGTTCTAACTTATTCAATAACATAATGGTATTTGTGTATTGAATATTTAATCATATAATGAATCACTAGACCATACTTACTCCGTCTCTATAAAATAAAGAGTTACGAATTGATTTGAATGTCAGAATATAAAAATGACGAATTGTAGCTGGTGCATGTGAGAATGGAGTATTTAAAAAACAATAGAATGTTAATATAAATAGTATGATCGAATTCATAGAATTTACGCATTTAAAATTATGTTTAATATTTCAAGAAACAAAGTTTGTTGGCAAATTAATAATTTGAAAAGTATAAATAGCTTGGATTTATTATTTGGAATTCAATTCTTAGTTGTTGGTTTTTGATTCCGAATTATTCATTTTTTAAGAATTAATTTTGGTTTCGTGATTTATCAATGGTTGCATCCATTTAAAAGAAATATAATTTTCAATAGCAAAAAAAATCTTTATGAAATGTCCATCTTTCTTGCTGTATCGTAAAGTGGTGCGTTCATTTCTGGATCAATGATGTAAATGATCCTTTGTGTACTAGAAGTCTGTCCTGCAAGGTCAATCACTGCTTTTCGTTTGTCCATTCGAATTTCGTTGATATCAAAATCAGCAATACGATACTTGATCCCTTTTTTAAACAAAGGTTTGATGGTGCATAATCGTTGGATCTTTGGACGAGTTTGGAAGCGATCAACTTCTAATATTTTGCAGATATCAAAATGAGCCTGTTTTTCTGAATCAATAGATGCAGTGATGACGTAATCGCCCACATTGATGATGTTTTGGTTATTGGTCAAACTAGTACCGACATAATCAAGTAAGTGCCGAATGTTTCGATTGCTATAGGAAAAAAACGAATCGTTCACGATCATTTTCAATGCTGTTGCCGAACTGAAAGCAGGTCGCCAAGGTTGGTTAGTGGTTAAACTTGCATATTCGCTTGCAAGAGATAATATTGCGATATCTTCTTCAAAATTGACAGAATTTACATTCGATTCTTGGATTCGAAGTTGCGCATCAATATCAGCTACAATCATTTTTTTACTCGGATCTTTAATGAACTTATCTCTAATTACCATAAGTTTTCTAAATACCGTATTGTTGTCCGGGAAGTTATTGTTGATTGAGTTCCCGCGAAATGGTCGATGGTGGTTCAAAATAAGAGTTCGAATCTCTTGCGTAATTTCAGGCGCTGCGAGAGTCATTAAATAACTGATGATAGGGTGTTGTTGTATCGATATGTATTCTTCTTTCGTCAGATTCGGTTTGTCTGGAAGCACTAATTTTGAATAACCTATATCTGCAAGAAAACTCGCTGTCATGACTGAGAGATGGTCTTTTTTGTTAGGTTTATTATCATCGCCGACACCAATCTTTTTGGTTCGGACTTTCATTCCCATGGCAACTATCGTTCGTTTGGTCATGAGTTCCGATTCAACTGGTACACCCGCATGATTCAAAATTTCTAATATATTAAATAGTCCTGATTCAAAATCTGGATTACTTGTGAAGTCATCTAAAACTTTTCCAATTGATTTGTGAACTCGGAGTGCATGGTCCGAATTGAAAGCTTCTTTTTTTAATTCTAAAATCAGCGATTCGGTCTGTTTTGCAAATTCTGTCGTTTTGTCTGGATCAAAAAGTTTTGTGTTGCGAGGGTCTGCTGTATCTCCTGATGTGACTCGTATTTGTTTTGAGTCAGAGGTAAGGCAGTAGGCTCCCTGTAATTCAATCTTTAGAAGTTTAGCAAAATCCTCTTCTGTTGCGTTCTTTTTTTTTGCCATGATGAGCTTTCCATTTCGATCATAAAGATCGAGTGGGATGATTTTACTCTTACGGTAACTACTCAACAGATCATCATTGAATTCAAATTTCGCAAGTTGGTCAGTGGGAATTAAGGGAATATCGCTCAAAGTATGTTTTCCAAGTAAGGTACGATTTTCTAGTGCTATAGGACGAAATTATTTGCGTTAGAACAACGATTTTCCCATTTTTATCGATTGAATTTCTGCTATTTCTGATCCCATTTTCGCTTAATCTTGAATAGAAAGCAAGAGCAAATGTTTGATCATTTTTTCATTTCTTTTGCCATCTCATCCAATTGAATCATACTTCCGCCAGTTGATTTAGTTCCATTCGATATTAGTTTGGAAATTTCGACAATGTTGGTTGCATACTTACTCAGACATTTTGGTTGTGATTTTTGATGATTTTTCTGTTGCTAGTTTTTGGGCGTAAGTAGAATTTTCTATGGTTTTACTGGTTTTATAAATTCGAGTGTTCAAAATATCAATGGTTTCAATAGCTTTATCTATTTCTTCGACTTTGGAACCAACTCCGTTGTTTTTTATTAATGAAGCCAATTTCAATGCAAAGTTTTCCATTATTTCTGAAGATCAGTAGATAATTTCGTTACTCTTGCGAATCAATGGAACATTTTCCTGAATGATTTTTGGAATTTTTGGTTGTAGCATCAGCTAACTTCGATATTTCTTCTGCAACAACTGCAAAACCTCTACCATGCCCGCCAGATCTGGTAGATTCGATTGCTGCATTTAATGATAATAAGTTTACTTTAACAGCAATGGAATTGATCAAAGAAACAAAATCAGAAAATTGCATACTTTTTTCTTGAAGGATTTATAACTCACCAATTGAAAGGCGATATGTTTTGAATTTTCATTTGAATTGGTCCAAACGACTTTTAGGTTTTGTTAGATCTAATCGGTTTTAGCTCGGACAGTTCCATTGATGGCTTTTAGGTCATTCAATGACTGAAAGAAAGATTCTGATTTTAGACATTAAGCTTTTTGATTCCTTTTGTTTTACAATAATCAAGTATAGTAGAGTTCTTTTTTCAGTTGCTCCTACTGTTGCCCCATAGGTAACGTATAAAAATACCAACAAACAAAGAGTAACGCCTAATATAAAAACCATCTAAATTTCCAATGGGATTTTTATCTTGATGAAAATAAAAAAAACAGCTTTCAAAATAGAAGTTGTTAGAACGAACTCGATGAGTATACTTCTCAGGTAAGATAATCTGATCCTTTTTCCGAAATTTTGATCGAAAGTGTTGCAACGTTTGCTAAAGTAAGGATAGAAAGAAACGATAAAAAAATTCGTTTGTTGTTTCGTAACATCACCTCCATGAAGAAGTCATCGGTAATGGTTGTTGTATTTGTTTGAAACAAAAGTTTAACAAACAAACTGTACATTTTTTGGTATGGGAATTTATTCAGGAAATATTTCCGAAATGGGATCTCTTTGCAAGAAAGGTCCTAAAAGTCGACAATTGGTCGTACAATCGATATAGAAGTGAATCTCCAAATGAAGTCGGGAAGTTAGCCGATCATGGCCACGATAATTGACTTTGTGCCTTTGGAGCATCTTTGTATTCAAATGAATTCTGAATTCATCCATATTAAAAAGTATTTATGGATTGAAATTTTGAATCGTTTTGATACTTTATATTGATGATCATCGAAGGAATCACAAAACTTCCCATTAGTCATTTTTATCGCATGCCTCCAAGTTAACTGAAAATGGGAAAACATAAATGATTGTGATTTCTTCTTCGTGTTATAGAATTCCCATTTTTTTTAGAGACTCTATTGAAGGAACATCATTGATTGCCTTTCCATAATAAGCATATTCAATTTTTTTGTCTCTTGAAATGACAAATATAGCAGGCAACTGAGTTTCATTTCCTTCAAACTTTCCATGAAAGTGTCCATGGAACAAAGCTTTTATCGCTGTAACCAATCCTTTTGGATTTAAATAATCCAAGATACTTCCAGGTAAAACATTGTATAATCTGAAAAGCTCCGAATTTTTATCGCAAACAATAGTCAGTGGCCAGTCATTTGGTTCCGTTTTTGAGGCTACAATCTTTGGATCGCTTTGTAAAACCACGTATACTTTATAATCATCGGCTAAAGCAATGTCTCGTTTGATTTTAGCTAATTCGAATTGGCAGACGGGACAACCGATATAGCGTAAAAAAAATAGGATGGATGCTCCAGTTTTGGTAGGATCAAATTCTAATTCCCTTTCCCATGGTGTGTTATAAATAAAAATCGGAGCATTGTTGCCTTTTAATAGGTGATTTTGATTTTTCATAGTCTTCCTTGATGAGAGTAGTTTGTAATACATCAAAACTTTTTGGCTTTAGGGATTTGATTTTCCTGTCGCATTTATGATGTTATCGAAGCATTCTCTCAGCTTTTGCAAACTATTGCTTGAACGGACCTGCTATTGTGAAAAAGATCAAATAAATTGATGCCAAACATTTGTTTAAATGTTCGGCTCATGTGTGCTGAATCTGCAAATCCAGCTTCATATGCTGCCTCAGTAAAGTCCTTCCCACTTGTAATCATATGTATTCCATCTACTAATCTTTTCCAAAGTAAATATTTCTTGATGGACATACCAATTTGTATTTTAAATAAATGTTGAATTCTGCTTTCGGAAAGAGCGACTTGAGCTGCAAGTTTTTTAACGCTAATTTTTTTCTCTTCTACATTTTCTATGATATTTAGAATTTTTTTTATCCTTTCATCAATTTTGTTTACTTTGTTAAATTCTATATTTAGATGGGAGATAATTTTTTCTAAAACAATTGAAAGGTTTTTGTTTTCCTTGGCATCAGATTCAATAGTTTGAATCAACTTAGGATCAATGTTTATTTCTCTGTAAGGATTTTCTCCCAGTAAAGCATGAAAAGCTCTACTATGATTGGAAGCATTTTCGATGGAAATGACAATCTGTTTCCCTTTTCTTCCTATAAGCTTGTGATTACAATTTGAATTTATAATGATTGATTTTGTGGAGATTGAAATTTCATCAAACTCAACTGTAAAATCGTTATAAGCTGATAAAGTGATTTGAATGGCGTTGTGATTATGTTTTGAGGTTTCTATGATGGTACCAATAAAAATGGAAAGTCCTTTTGTTATGTATAACTTGGAGTGTTCTGCAATTTTCATATTTCGGTCTTTTGTGAAAATATCAATCGACAATCTTGAGGCGAAACTACTTTTTGTTTCAAGATTTTATACATTTTATGATTTATTTATAAAAGGTGAACTATGATTGACTTAATAGAAAAGATTGTAATGGAAACTTCCATCTCCTTTCGGTTCCTAATGCTAACGATGATAGTTTTGGGTTTACGACAAGTCAAATCTCGAGCGGTTCCTCCTGGACCAATGATTATTATATCATGTTTAATGTTGGGATTTTCATTTTATGGAATGGTTTTGGCATTTTCAGGTTCTGTTCTGTCTATGGGAGTATGGTTTTTTGCATTAATCTCAACATTTTTTATGTTTCGTAATTTAGATTACCCGAGGGATTGGAGTTTCGACCCAATGACTAAAAATCTGATTATACCAGGAAGCTGGCTTCCTTTACTTCTAATCATTTTTATATTTGCTCTCAGGCTATTTGTTCGATACCAAATACGAAATTTGTCTTCGCTGATTCATTCTTCTGTTTTCTTATTGTCAATTAGTTCTATTTATGGGTTTCTTTCTGGAATTTTTGCCTCTAGAACATGGCATGCATTTCAATTGAGCCGTCGGAAATGAAAGTCATATCAAAACGAAGATCCAAATCTGAATTGGAATAAAGATCATATTCCACTCATTTTCCATAAAGTTTGTAAGATAATCGTGATAAAGTTCGAAATGAGGTGGAACAGTCTACCTTATGAAAACTGTTAAGGTTGTTACAATAATGGCGTCTGCAAATTCAAAATTATAACGAAGAGGATAACTTTATTGATCTAAATTGTAAAGAACAACCATCGAAATGAGGCTCAATGGTTCCAAAAGTATGAATTGAACACTATAAAATGTTAGTAATGATAAAAGTGAGATTAGATAGAAAACGTGACAAATAAACCAACGTAAAGGTGAAGAATGGAAAATAAAAAAAAATTGGTCAACCAAAGTTGTATTTAAACGTACTTTTGTTATATCTTGTAGTAACCAAATAAGTAGAGTCATAATAAGGATGTGGCTGACATGACCACGAATTGTTCCATCATCGGGAGCAAAAACCATCACAAAGATATTTGTTATCAATGTAAAATTAATATAATGGTTAAACCAAATGGCAAAAGTAAGATGAGTTTGACAAACCCCCTGAATGCAATTAAATTTTGATTAGAGTATAATTTAAATTGGATTCCTTCCACTATTGTCATGGAAAGGATGATGATTATAAAAAATTTTTGACGGGAAACTGAAAGATAACAAACAAATGTGACAACTAATATGGAAATCGATTGGTTCAAGAGGAGTAAACCGGGATTCAATCCGATTTTTTGGATCGATTCGTCATCCATAAAGGTACCCTGAATTTAAATCCTATAAAGAAGAGTTTCACATTCAAGAATTCAATTGATTCCTATTTTTTTTAGCTGTTAAAACTTTCGCGAAAAATGCTAAGCCAATTGGTTTTTTATCGGTAGTGTGTTCTGGCTAGATTCGTTGTGACGTTCAAAGAATTAGAAAGAATTTTAATAAATGAAATAAATTGACTTTGTTTTTTGGTTCCAAAATCTATAATTAGGATAAATTTCGGATTAGAGATAAGGTATGTTTGAGACTAGGGGAAAGTATCAAATATAGAATTTACAAATCAAATCACGAAGGTATTAAGGTTCTTATGAAACTGAAAGATTGGTTTATGATGCAATTTGATGGAAGTGTTGATCCATCAATTCAAACTCTTCCTCTAGATACAAAGGTTAAGGATTGGGAATTAATTTTAACTTCCAACCAAAAGATAAGAATTTCGGATATTATCCAACGTGGACCTCTTCTACTTGTATTCATCCGTGGAACATGGTGTCCTTTTTGTCAAATTCATTTAAAAAATCTTTCCGAATGGGCAACAAGTTTAAATGAAAAAGAGGGGAATGTCATTGTTGTATCAACAGAACCAATCCATGTTTTAAAAAGTTGGTTAAATATTAATCCAATGAATTTTATTTTTGCAAGTGACTCTACTTTAGAACTTTCCCAATACTTCGGTGTAAGGATCCAACCGAACGACTTTGCGCAAGCGGCTACGTTTCTGATTGATTCTAATTTTACAATCCGATTGGCTTATAAAGGCAAACGAACGCAGCGTCATTTTGATGAAGTGGAGACAGTCATGAAAAAACAAGTATATGGTTTGAAAGGATAATCATTTTCAATTCATCTTTATTTGATTTAAGTATATAAGTTAAATGGAATCAAAACCAAGAGTGAATCGATATGAGTTTAATGACCCTTTCACGGGATCATATTTTTATTTTACGAATGATCTCGCACGTGATTTGGAGAAAGTTCTTTCCAATCCTACAGCAAATCGAATTTTTTGGAACACAGGAAAAGGAAGTTTCGGGTTTCGTTGTGATGATAAAAATGTAGTTTTAAGGGAAAATGAGTTTTGCACGCTCACTGCGTTGAATTATCTGGAGGTTCCTGATAATGATCAAAAAATCGCAGCAATTGCTTTTAATCGAGAATTTTATTGCATCAGGGATCATGATCACGAAGTTTCTTGTAATGGGATTTTGTTTTATGGTGCGCAAGATTTTTCAGTATTAAAGTTTCCTTCAGCTGATATTGTACCATTTCAAAAATTAACAGATCTTTTTATGAAGGAATTTCAGGAATGTGATTCCTTACATGGAGAAATGTTAGTAAGTCTATTGAAAATTTTGATTATTCGGCTAACAAGGATTGGGAGAAATCAAATAACTGCCATTCAAGGTGACAACCAAAGTATAGAAATCATTCGCAAATATAATTTACTTGTTGAAGAAAATTTTCGAAAGTGGAAGCAAATATCAGAATATTCTTTTATTTTAAATATATCTTCAAAAAAATTATCAGAATTGTTCCGAATCGCCAAATTAGATCCTCCTCTTCAGACAATCCATAAAAGAGTTATTTTGGAGGCAAAGAGAATGCTTTTGTTTTCTTTAAAATCGATTAACGAAATTTCCGACGAATTGGGTTTTGAGGATGCCAGCCATTTTAGTAAATTATTTAAAAAACTGACTGGAAAATCACCTTCGAAATTTCGGTCTCAGAAAAATTGACATAAATTAATTCCATTTTTCCATTGCAAGTTATACAAAGGAACGTATACTCATAAGCATGGATTTACTTTCGTAGACAAATGTCGGGAATGACGTCATCAAATGAACTTTGGTAAAATTTTATTTTTCTTCAAACTTGGTGTTGCAATTATTTTCTTGCAAACCTTGTTTTTTAAATTTAATGCAGCGGATGAATCAATTTTTATATTCACGAAGTTAGGTGTTGAACCTTGGGGCAGAATTGCAATGGGAATTCTCGAACTTATGATTGTAATATTTCTTTTTATTCCATTTCTAGTTTGGTTAGGTGCTTTGTTTGGGATCGGATCCATGATGGGTGCGATTTTTGCTCATATTTTCGTCATTGGAATCAATGTAGCGAATGATCACGGTTTATTGTTTGTCTTGGCAATAGTAAATTTTTTAGGCTGTTCTTATATTCTTTATTCCGAAAAAGAAAATTTATTAATGAATATGCAATGGTTATTCAAAAGAATATGATCCATGTTAAGGAGTTGATGTTAATTTTTGCTTCAATAGAAAATTTGATTCTCCAGCTAACTCAAAGAGAATATTCAATGCCACTTTTAATTTTGAGTCAGAGTAGTATATCTCAACATATCCGTCACATTTTAGAGTTTTATCACGAGTTTCTTGTTGGTATGCAGAGAAAGGAAATTGATTTTGATTTAAGAAAAAGATCAAAGCTTTTGGAAGTGGATAGGGAATATACTTTGAAATTCATTGCATCATTACAAAATCAGTTTCAAATTGGGATAGAGGACTTCCCTTTATCAGTTCGAGTCTCAACACATGAAAAAGAGATTCGACCTACTTTGAATACCTCTAGCTTTCGAGAGCTAAGTTACTGTAATGAACACTCTATACACCATATGGCCTTTATAAAAATTGCGCTCACTCATTCATTTCCTCATATAACAGTGCCAGAGGGATTTGGAATAGCCTATTCAACTCAATATGCGAGTCAATTCACTAGCTCCAATTAAAAATTGATTTTAATATAAAATAACATTAATCCGGCTTTCATATCTAACAAAGGTTATCTTTTTTAATAAATTCCTTTTAAAGATTATTTCATAAGCTTTTTCCAGTTCTCATTTGCTTTTGGGATCAATTTTTTTTCGTTTTGATTCCAGGGTATTAGGGTATCTCCGAAGATTCCATCGTAGAATAAATTGATTTTGCCATCGATGATTTTGAACCGCTTTGGATCGATTTCGACTTTATCTCCAGATTCTCCCATCGCATAAGCACACCAACCCCCATATTTCGGTTCAAATTGATCAGGATTTTGCTCGAATATTTTTTTATTTTCGATCGATGAGAAATAATAAATGATACCTTGGTATTCCTTACTGATTTCCTTTTTCCCTTTTATTGGATTGTTGGAGAAATAGGAAACTGGATCAAATCCGTCTATAGCAACCCCATCTGAGTTCAATCGAAAATGTTTTTTTCTAATTTCATTCAGAGAAAACTCAGATTGTGCAAAAATGGAAATCGAGACAACCAAGGTGATTGTGAAAACGATAAATTTTTGGTACTGCATATAAATTCAATTTAGCACAATGGATTGAAATTTGAATGGAGAATTTGCTTTTTTTTCTGTCTATTTGTCTAAAAAAAAATATATCAAATTAACGAATTGCCATATTTCCGATTTATGTTATGATAAGAACTCCAGGTATCCATTGCTCCATTCTATGAAACAATATTTAGTTTTGATTTCCGCTGTCTATTTGATAGCAAACGCTTCCTTATTTAGTGAAACCATTCTCTTTAAATCTGGAGAAAAAGTAGAAGGATCCGTTTTATCACAAGATAAGGATTCAGTGACGATCAAACTGGCAGATGGATATACAAAAGTGTATCCAAAGTCATTGATCCAAAAAGTTTTTTATGGACGGAAATCGGAATCAACTACTCTGAAAAAGGAACCACAAATTTCAGAAAAAGAAAAGAAACTCAAAGAAGAAAAAGAACTCGCATTGAAACAAAAGCAAGAGGAAGAAAATCTCAAAGTCAAGGAAACAAATCAGAAAAAACGTGAGGAACAACTTGCGAATGCGAAACGACATTATTTAGAAGGATCCTTGGGATTGGGGAGTGGAGAGAGCCAATCGGAGCTCCGACCTTTCTTTCAAACCATCCAGTACGCTGGACTTCTTTTTAGTGGGAGTGGTCAAGCTGAGCTTCAATCTACACCATACAAAACTAAAAACCAAACTGCCACAGTACGTTTGTTTTACGCTTGGGACCGTTTCACCATTGAAGTTCGAGGAACAGGGGCTAAAGGAAATTTAGATATTGGTGGTGTTCAGACACTTGCTTTTGGGAGTGGAGGTGGCTCTTCCTCCACTTCAGACAAAACGACAAATGTACTCTTCGGGAACGGTGATACAAAATTTCAAAAACTTTCTACTCGGGTCGGTTTTTCTCCATACCCACACCCTGTGTTAGACCTACAAATTTTGGGAGGGCTGGAAAGGATTTGGACTAAGAGCATCCATGAAGTTGATAGTCTTGGTGGAATGACTGCAACAGGAATGAATCCCAATCGAATCAGTTACAGGAATACAACTAGTTCTCTTAAAGGTTATAGTTTAGGAATTGGATTCGAATGGAAATTTTTGGAAAGGTTTTCTTTACAAGGTCAGGTTTTGTATTTGGATATGCAGGGCCCATCTTCCTTGCGAAGTAATGAATTTCGAATTGATTCCACTTCTTTTCGCTACGGTCAAAATGGTCTAGACTACCAATGGAAATCTACTGGAACTGAAGTGAATGTGAAATTCACAACCAAGATTAAAGATGATTTCAGTGTATTCGTGGAAGCAAGCAATATGACCCTGAATAACAAATTACAGTCAGGTTATATTACAGAAAACGATGGTCGGGGAAATTCTGATCCCTCCCAAATATTACTAAGCTTTTATGGACCAAAAATCTTAATTCCGATGTTGTATGATTCAAAAACAAGTTTGAGTTATATTCAAGTTGGTGCCAATTATCGTTTTAATTTCTAATTAGAAAAGCCAATAAACAATACAATTTGCTACAATTTGAATAGAGATTTTAGCAATTTACGTAAATAAGATGTAATAATTTATTGCCTGCTAATGAGAATTAAATTAATATCTAAATTAGCTTCCAAATGAATTTGAAGAGACAACGATTTTTAAATCTATTCTTAATTTTTTGTTTGTTGGTAGTCAACGTCGAAGATTGCAAACAATTAGAAACGAATAACCTTTGTGATCCAAATTCTGATTCTTTCAAAGAAGTCCAAGTTTTAAAGATCATTACAAAAGACAGTTCTCCTATTTGTGGTAAGGATTATATTTCAACCATTATACCTTATACAATATCAGGTTCAGTAACTGGATTAATCAGTTCTGGTTTAAAACTATCTCTCAACGAAATCATCTTGTTATCAGTTGAAAACGGTAGCAAAAATTTTTATTTTATGAATGTACTAACAAGTGGATCTTCCTATTCTGTAAGAGTTGCCAATCAACCTGCTGGTTTTCTATGTTCAATTTCCAACGGTGATGGAATTGTTAAAAATTCAGATGTGAACTCAGTTTCCGTTTCTTGTGCACCTACATGCAATCCATGTAACCTTTTCTTAACAAATTCAGGATACCCACCGAACCCAGGAAGTGCGAAAAATTTTGATGCTAATTGTGCGGCGGATGCAAATTATCCTGGAACAGGAATTTTTAAAGCAATGGTTGTCGATGGTGTAACCAGAAACGCTTCAGTTTCAGCCAATGCGGGAGATGGACAAATTGATTGGGTTTTTGCACCAAATCGAACGTATCGCCAATCAGAAGGTATCATTGCAACGACGAATTCTGTGGGTTTATTCGTAACTGCTTTGTCGATCAGATTCTCAGTCAATTCAAAATACTGGACTGGACTGAATAGCAATTGGACAACAAATACTACGAACACTTGTGACTTATGGAGAAGTAATACTGGATCCTTTACGGGAGTGATGGGCCAAGGGAATTCTACTTTGATTGCAGACATTACTTCAGGTTGGACTCCTGATCCATGTAATTTAAGTAACCAACAACTAATTTGTGTTGAACAATAATAATTTATCTAAATGACGCCTTTCCTCTGTTAACGGGTGATGGATTCTGTTTGCAATTTCCACTTCTCTGCAGATTTTAAAATTTCTTCGGCAAGCATGGCAAGTCCAGGTCCAGATTTTTTACGATAACAGAGATAAAATTTCCTTTCTGCATTCCAGGCTTCGAAATTAATTTTTTTTAGATTGGGATTCATAGAATATTCGGATAAAAAACCAATTCCTAATCCTGCTTCCAAAGATTTGATCACAGATTCTACACTTCTTAGTTCCATCGCAATGTTGGGGCCATAATCTTTTGAAAACGATTTGATCTTTTTCTCAACTGCTTTTCTAAGAGCGGAACCCGGGTGGAAAAATACGATTGGTTGTTTTTTTAAGTCCTCAATTTTTATTTTCTTTTTTAGAAAGATCGGATGATCTTTTGCGGCACAAGGAAAGATTTGATCAGATAAAAATTCAATCACATTCAGACTAGGTTCTGTAATGGGACCTGTCAAAATTCCAAGATCTACTTCTCCCTTTAACACAGAGTTTTTCGTTTCGCTTGCATCTCCTTCTCTCACAGAAAGAGATAGTCCCTTTCTTTTATTTAGGATTTCTTTCAAAATTTGAGGTAAAATCCATGCAGATACGGTTCCTCCTGCTGAAATGGAAAAGTTCCCTTTCAGATCATTTTCTTTAGAAAAACCAATTTGAATTTCTTCCCATAATGCTTTTAATCTAATCGAATATTGATAGAACCTTTCGCCTTCGTGTGTTAGTCGAACCGACCGCCCACCTCTTTCTAAAACAATGACACCTAATTCTTTTTCTAATAAAAATATTTGTCTGGAGAGGGCGGGTTGCGTTAATCCCAGTCGCATTGCTGCTTTTTGGAATGTACCTGATTCTGAAATTTCTAAAAAGTAAACGATTTGTCTGAATTCCATATGACATATAACAATTAGTTATAGATTATATAAAACCAATTTATTTGCATTATATTAATAAATTTGATACTCTTTTTACCAAGAGGAAAATATGGGACAAACTCTATACGACAAAATTTGGGAAAGCCATCGAATCGTTGAGAATTCAGACTCGGAATCTATTTTATTTGTGGATCGCCATATCTTACATGAAGTGACTTCCGCCCAAGCATTCGAAGGATTAAGAAGTAAAAAAAGAAATGTAAGAAGGAAGGATCTCACCTTAGGAGTTGTGGATCATAATGTTTCTACAAAAGATCGTAAAAATAGAGACGCTGCAGGACAAATCTCCCGTTTGCAGATTGATAAAATGGAAAAAAACTGTAAGGATTTTGGAATCCGTTTGTTTGGTCCAGAAGATCCAGAACAAGGGATTGTACATGTATTAGGCCCTGAATTAGGATTCACAATTCCTGGATCCGTGATTGTATGTGGAGATTCTCATACTGCGACACATGGCGCCTTTGGTGCTTTGGCATTTGGTATCGGAACAAGTGAAGTTGAACATGTGCTCGCGACACAAACTCTTAAACAGGCAAAAACAAAATCAATGTCGATTCGGTTTGTTGGGAGACCTGGATTTGGAATCACTTCAAAGGATGTAGTCCTTGCTCTCATCAATAAGATGGGAACATCAGGAGGAAAAGGATACACAATTGAATATTCCGGTGAATGGATACGTTCTCTTTCGATGGAAGGGAGAATGACACTTTGTAATATGAGTATCGAAGCGGGTGCAAGGGCAAGTCTCGTTTCACCAGACCAAATCACATTTGATTATTTGAAAGATAGAAAACTAATTCCGAAAGGTGAGAATTTTCAAAAAGCAATCAAATATTGGAAAACATTTTTTACCGATCATGATGCAGTTTTCGATGAGATGATCGAATTTGATATTTCTAAAATAGAACCGCAGGTCACCTGGGGAACAAATCCTTCTCAAACTATTTCCATCGATGGAGTGATCCCTAATCCAGAAGATTTAGAAGATATTCGAGCAAGAGAAACTGCAAAGAATGCTTTGGCGTATATGGATTTAAAACCAGGCACTCCCATTTCTGAAATTAGAATTGATAGGGTATTCATAGGTTCCTGCACAAATGCAAGGATAGAAGATTTACGATCTGCTGCAGAAGTAGCAAAAGGAAAAAAAATCCATCCCGATGTGCAAGCATTGGTGGTTCCAGGTTCAGGAACCGTGAAACGTCAAGCAGAATCAGAAGGATTGGATCAAATTTTCAAAGAAGCTGGATTCGAATGGAGAGAGCCAGGTTGTTCTCTATGCCTTGCTATGAACGACGATGTTTTAAGACCAGGTGAAAGATGTGCATCCACTTCTAACCGTAACTTCGAAGGGAGGCAAGGAAGGGGAGGCAGAACTCATTTAGTCAGCCCTTCCATGGCAGTCGCGGCAGCAGTGACAGGAAAATTTACAGATGTGAGGAATTTGGTATGAGCGTACAAAATTGGACAATCCATTCTGGAGTTGCTGTTTCAATCCCGAGAGAAGATATTGATACGGACCAAATACTTCCTAAACAATTTATGAAATTGATTGATAAGAAGGGTTTTGGAATCCATTTGTTTCATGATTGGAGATATTTAGACTTAGAAGGAAAAATTCCGAATCCAGAATTCATTTTGAACCAAGAAGGGTTTACGAATGTTAGTGTGCTAATCGCTGGAAAAAATTTCGGATGTGGCTCGAGTAGAGAACATGCACCTTGGGCTCTTTCTGATTTCGGATTCAGAGCAATTTTAGCCCCATCATTTGCTGATATCTTTTCGATTAATTCTGCAAAGAATGGGATCGCACTTGTTTGTTTGAAAGAAGAAGAAATTTCCTTTCTCCATGATTGGGTTTCAAAAAATCCAGGATCACAAGTTAAGATCAATTTAGAAACGTTGGAAGTAGAAGCGGGAGAACAAACATTCTTTTTCCAATTAGATACTGCTTCAGTGAATCGGATCCGAAATGGCTGGGATGATATTGATATTACTTTAAAAAATGCAAAGGAAATTTTGGAATTCGAAAGGATACGAAAAAAAGAACAATCGTTTTTGGAGGTGCAATGGTGATCTGTGTACTCGATTTTCTGCGAGAGGGATAGTAAGGGCGCGTTAGCGGTCGCTTTCTTGCGACCGAAGCCCTGAATAGCCCGGTCCCCATCTTATAACAGCTGTAAATTGTTATGAATCGATTGTTCTCCAGATTCTAAACTTTGGGGACTCGCTCCAGAAAAAATAGGAAAGAACTAAAGACACCAAATACTGAATACATGCTAAAGTTGAATCTGACTTTAATTTATCATAACGTGTGTTAGTAAAGTTAACTTTTTCAGATGTTTTAATCAGTTCAGGCGATGCACAAGAAGGATCACTGAATCTGGATTTGTTCAAGACACGAAAAAAATCGATTCCTTTCAAAAATTTATCAGAAAATTTCCCACATCAGCAAGTGATTCAATTGCATACTCAATTAGATTCGATTTTAAAAGTATTTTGATGTCTTAATACCCAATTTTCTTTTTTATTTTTTCTTTCCCAACGAAATGTCGTATCGATAATTCTATTTGGTGAGAATCTAAAATTGCGAAACAAACTTTTAGATTCCATCCTTTTTCGATGATGAAAAGATTGTGCGTTCGTATATAATTGGCTTGTTGTTAATCTTGGCACCAATATTGAAATTCTAATTTACCTTAAGTGACATTTGTTTGAAGATTGCCAAAAATTTCAAGAATGCCATTTTGAAAATCGGCAACCAAATTTATGTTAGTTTTTTTTTATCAATTTAATTTGAAATGGAATAAGGGTTCACACAAAGTGCCTCTTTTTTTCTGCTTATAGTTGAGGTTTTAATTGTATCATTTGAATTTTTTTTAGGGGAATAATCTAGATCATAAATACTATAAAATATTGAAGTCATCGAGCATCGATTCTGTGAGTCTGTGTTTCATCGATTTGTATGCTTATATTTTACTGGAATTTTTAGAGACATAATGTTTAGAAGAATCCACAAACCCCCGCCCGAGTTAGGGTGGAGGGGAGTGGCTCGTGGGCAGGTGGCTTTCCCCCGCTAACACAAATCGATCACTCTGTAAATGAGCTTTCCCAAAACCCAATTTTATTTTGAAATCATTTCGCCTTTTCGCAATCAAGGGATCTCTCGATTCGTAGATTGGATCAGATAGTAAACCAATTGGCTAACTTTTGTCATTGTCATGAATTCTGCCTTTGCTAATAGTTAACTAAATGGATAACTATCGAAATTCAGATTTAGTATTGTACCTACACCCGCTTGCTTCCTTTTGCCATAAGGTTCTTATCGCTTTATATGAAAACGGCACGAAGTTTGAATCGAAGTTAGTCGACCTTTCAGATAACGATTCTCGGGATGAACTTTTGTCCCAGTGGTCTGTTGGAAAGATACCGATACTTCGAGACCGTTTGCGCAAGAAGACCATACCTGAAACGAGCATTATCATTGAGTATCTAGATATGAATTATCCGGGAAAAGTGAAACTTATACCAGATGACCCAAACTTGGTATTGGAAGTTAGGTTATGGGATCGTTTTTTTGATATGTATGTAAGTGATCCAATGCAAAAAATAGTTTTGGATCAAATTCGACCAAATGGTAAACATGATCCATATGGAGTGGATCAGTCAATTACGAAGCTATCTATCGCCTATGGAATGTTAGAGGCACAATTAAACTCTAAAGAATTCATTGCTGGCGAATTTTTTAGTATGGCTGATTGTTCTGCGGTTCCTGCTTTGTTTTTTGCTGATACAATTCTTAGTTTTCGAAATGATTATCCTAAACTGACAAATTATTTTGAAAGATTATTGAAAAGACATTCGGTGATGCGTACAATCGAAGAAGCGGAACCATATTTTCAATTTTATCCATTTTATGATAAAATACCAAAAAAATTTATAAAAAAACTATCTGAGTAATTTCATTTACTAGATCGAATCCAATACATTACACTAAGAACAAAATGAATTCTCCAAATTTGGAAAGTATTTTTCATGCATTAGCTGATCGTAGTCGTTTGCAAATGGTCGAAAGACTGAGTAATGGACCTGCTTCAGTGAAAGAAATTGCCGAACCTTTCGGTATGGCACTCCCATCTATTTTAAAACATTTAAAAGTTTTGGAAGATGTTGGCATTGTCATATCACAAAAATCTGGTAGAGTCCGCACTTACCAATTGGATCCCAAAAATTTAATGGGAATCAATGATTGGTTGGAAGAAAGAAAAAAAACTTGGAATCGTAATTTTGATCGATTAGGAAATTTTTTAATCGAATCATCTTTAGAAAATTCAGACGGAGGATAAAGTGAACACAAACCAAGTCACCATTTCTACATTTACTATCGAAAGAATTTTACCTAGTTCCAAAGATCGAGCATTTGCTGCATGGTCAAATAAAGAATCAAAACGAAGATGGTTTGCATGCCATGATGATTGGATTACTGCTGAATTTGAAATGGATTTTAAAGTGGGTGGAAAGGAGACGAATCTCGTTTTGACTCCATCTGGGAGTCGGCATTCATTAGATGCTACTTATTATGACATTATACCGAATGAAAGAATTGTTTATGCATTTGGCATGTATGTAAATGGTATGAGAGTTTCCATTTCACTAGTAACAGTTTTATTTGAATCTATATTAGAAGCAAGAACACGTATGGTATTTACGGAACAGATTGTACTTTTGGATCCAACGGTAAAAGACGGAACATCAAAAATAGAGATTCAAAGTCGTGAAAAAGGTACAAATGCAGGATTTGACCGATTAGTGAAAGAACTTTCATGAATTCTCGAATCTCGTATAATGATTCGTTTCGTTAATCAATTTGTTTGCTTTCTAGAAAATTTTTCTCGGAAAACACTTGGTTTCTTCCATTTTTTTTGGCTTTATATAAATACTCATCGGCTATGTTGATGATTGTCTCAGGATTTGAATTTTTATCTTTTAAAATTGAAAGACCAACACTGGTAGAACAATGGAATCGTTTCCCATTCGCATAGATTGAAAGGGAGTGAAAGTTTGTTCGTATTTTCTCTGCTACGATAATAGAACCATCTAGATCAGTATTGGGCAATAAAACAAGGAACTCTTCTCCTCCCCATCTGGCAGGAAAGTCTTGCTTGCGGAGAGAAGTTTTGAGGACTGTTGCAAATTCGATTAAAACTCGATCACCAATTTCATGTCCATAGGTATCATTGATTGATTTAAAATGATCTAAATCAAATAAAAGAAAGGCAATGGGGTAGGGAGAAACACTTCGATGTTGTCTTGCCATTTCAATTTCCAAATTGGAAAAAAAAGATCGACGATTAGAAATTCCAGTCAATGGATCGGTCATAGCAATTGCCAAAAGTTTTTCATTCAAATCAGATAAAGAATAAAACAATTTGGAGACGATTTGGTTTACGATGAATGCACTCCCTCCCAGTAAGATAGAGGAAATAAAAATACTAAGAAGAGTTGGTTTCACGGGAGGCATTAGTATATTCACTAATGGCAATGCTTCGAAATATACTAAAAATCCCATGGAGCTAAACAACACAGTTGCAAGAAAGGCATTGTAAGTTCCGTAATTTCTATCAAGTGACATACTACTTAGGGCTATTGATCCTAGGTATCCCAAAATAAAAAAGGAAGTAATATGACCTGTTCCATAAGCAAGAACCGTTAACCAAATTAAATCGAAGGTTGCCGGAATATAACCACTCCACCAAAGTTCTTTTTCCACTAAAATTTCAAAATGAATCAAAAGATACCAAGTGATTGAAAACAAAAGATGAACTGAACCAATCGTGACAATCCAAGGCAGTTGGAAATGATAAAATACCAAAACCATAATCAGCGTGTACAAACAACGTGCTAAATTTGCTGTTTGAAATTTTTCAGTGGATTTTGAGTTTGCTTTATGATCAAGATTTTCGAGCGGTTGTACCATTTTGCCAACATCCCAGCTAATTGTTGCAGTCTGTCAGTAAGGGACGAAGGAATAAAAGAATATCAAACGAATTGAAAGAAAAAAAATATTTTGAATCTGATTCTTTTGTATTTTAGATGATTCGAATTTATCGATCCCATGTTGGGAAACTCTGAGAAAAGGTATTATTTCGGATTTGATAGTCAAACTTTTTTCAAATCTCTACTTTCTTCTAAAAATCTTCCCCTCTCATTTCATATTGGAATTTGTTTTCATTCATGACCTAGTTTTGGAAGCAAAAGTGATTTGGTTATTACCAAAATCTTTCGTTCCAATTTCAACATTCGAAGAGCACATAATCCAAGAGACCGAATTTTCTGTACCTTTGAAGTTTCTCTCCATTCCTTTTAATGAAATTCCATAGTCCTCTTCAATAGCGTAAAAAGGAAAAGGTGCTAGGATCCCTTGCATTGACTTATTGTCGAATCAAATGTTTTATAGATCATCACTCAGTGAATTTCTTCCGAACAACCTAACTTCTTACCTGGAAATACAAAGGTAATTTTGGATTCTTCATCTGATCTGTGATTTTGGTAGTTGAATTGGCACGAGAATTTGTGCAGAATGAAAAAAAAATCATCTTTTCCTTTACATTTAACAAACTTTCATTTACGGTTTCCACCGTAATGACTCAAGTTAGGTTATTTGTTTTTTTGTTAGTTTTCCCTTTTCCATTACTCATTGCTTCTCCTCCCAATACAAGGATCACTACCGTTCTCAAAAATGGCCAAGGAGAATATCCGATTGGTTACCATATGGAGATCTTTACCCACCAACCAAATGAAAATCTAACGTTTGAAGAGGTTCGCAAATCGAAATTGTTTGAAGAAAGTAAATCGCTCTCTCCAAATTTTGGTTTCACAAAAAATGTATATTGGGTTCGTTTTGAGTTATACAATGATTCGAAAGAAAAGGATTGGTTCATTCATTTGTCCTATCCGCTTTTGGATAAAATTGAATTTTATGAATGGAATGAAAAAACATGGAGAAAAATCATTACTGGTGACTCGTATATTTTTTCACAAAGACCGTTAGATGAAAAAAGTTTTATTTTTCCGGTCCAAATCCATTCTAAAAAAAATCCAATCTACTATTTTCGATTTGAAAGTGAAGGAACGGTTCAATTCCCAATCACAGTTTATTCACATGAAAGATTTTTGAAACTAAAAGAGAAGGAAAATTTATCACTTGGAATTTACTATGGAATCTTATTTGTTCTCATCATTTATAATTTAATCTTATTGTTTATGTTGAGAGACCTGGGATATCTCTATTACCTTTTGTATATTAGTTTATATGGTCTTTCTCAGTCGGTACTCAATGGTTTGGCGTTTCAAATTTTTTGGCCTAATTCACCGTATTGGGCAAATATAAGTTTACCTTTTGTTGGAGGATTTTCTTTGTTTTGGGGCCTTCAGTTTACGAGAAGTTTTTTAAATACAAAGAAAAATACTCCAAAGTTAGATAAAATTCTTATCGTATTAATGATTTTTATGTTTTGTTTGATGGTTTCCTCATTTGTTTTTTCTTACTATATCAATATTTATCTACTCGCATCACTCGTTATGTTATTTGCTGTTTTTGTTTTTCTCGTTGCAGTTGTTTGTTGGGACAAAGGATACAAACCTGCAAGATATTTTCTAATTGCATGGGTAGCTTTACTATTTGGCGTCGGGATCTATTCTCTCAAAGGTTTTGGGATTTTGCCTGCAAACCTTGTCACTGAATACGGATTACAAGCTGGTTCTGCTATCGAGATGTGTTTGTTATCATTGGGGTTGGCATATAAAATTAAACTTGCGAATTCAGATAAAAACAAAGCAGAAAGAAAAATGGCATCTTATAAAGTGAAGTTACAGGATGCCAAGTTGGTTTCCTCTCGCTTAGAAGTAGAGCTATTAAAAAATAATATACACCCTCATTTTTTACTAAATTCAATCAATGCAACAATCATTTGGTTGGATGAAGATCCTGAAACCGCAAAACAACTTTTAAGTGCACTGTCCGAAGAGTTACGTTCCATCCTAAAATTAACGAATAAAAAAACAATCTCGATTGCAGAAGAGATAAATATTTGCAAACGATACTTGGAAATTATGAGTTTACGTAAAGAATCAAAATTTGAATTCAAATCAGAAGGGGTCACAAACAAAGATATAATTCCACCCATTGTTCTACTTACCTTGGTTGAGAATGGATTAACTCATGGTTATCAAGGCAAACATTCGGGGTTATTCACCCTAAAGAAAAAAAGAGAAAAAAATAAAACGAAATATATTTTGTTCAATGATGGTCTTCCGACAACGAAGTCTGATTCCCTCGGAACTGGTATCAAATACATCAAATCCAGATTACAGGAAGCATTTCCCAATCGTTGGGATTTTTCTTCGAAAGTAGTGAAGGGAGGTTGGGAAAATACAATCACTGTATTAGATTGAGGTAGATTGGTGCACTTGGCGCTACAAAAGTGCTGGTGGCACTTTTTTTTTGGTAATTTATCTTATTCCCATTAGTATCTCGCAAGGGATACTAAGATGAAAACAAAACTATTTCTAATATACATTTTGTTAATGGCAACAAACGTAAGTATGGCGGAACCAACATTAAAAAAAGAAGATAAAGGGGTTGGTCAGCAACACAACCAACAAAATGAAGATAAAAAAATTGATGACGCAGAAGTTGAAAAATACTACGCAAAATTAAAATACCCTCCTGGATTTTACCAAGGTGCCTTTTTAATCAGCTTTATGGGAGGAGGAAGTTTAGCACCAAGTGGATCATTTATTAGTCACGAAAAAAATTACGATAGTGCATTACAATACCGAGTTGTGACAAAAGAAGTGAGCCAAGATTATTATCCACAAGCCGCTGTCAGGAGCCAAGATCCAGGGCTTTATTTTAAACCAACTTATACACCTGGAGTGGCATCTCAATTTGACTTTGAATATGGTTGGCGTGAAAAAATTGGACTTGGTTTCACTATCATGCAAAACTCATTGAATGCCAAACGGCAAGATATTATTCCTGGATTATCTTATTATAAAGAATATGTTGATCCTTTTCCAAGAGAACGAACAATTTATAGAGGAAATTCGATGAGTTTTCTTGCAACTTACCATCCAATTCCAAGAAATTTTTTTGATCCATATTTAGTAGCAAGAGCTGGCGTTGTATCTTTTACTGGTGAGGCTCATGCAGGTTTAACGCATGATAAATTTGTGTATAGCAATCAAATATCGAGTGGGATTGGAAGTATCGTTGGTGTTGGTGGTGGGTTAAATATTTATTTGGGTCGTTACTTTGGAATCAAAGCAGAAGTTGATTACTACCGCGAGTTTTTAAAAGCAGATCAATTTTCAATGCGAACTTTAAATTCATACCAAGCAATGATTGGTGTATTTGTGAACTTATCTAATGTCCAATATCGATTGGAACAATACTAATACAGGGGAAACTTTTGAGAATACTGATCGTAGAGGATGAAGTTGTTGCTGCTAGAGGGTTGGAACGTATTTTACGTGAACTATTGGGTAGTAAAATTTCATCTCTGCGGATGGAAAAAAGTTTACTTGGATCACAATGTTTTCTCCAAGAGAATCAAATTGATCTACTATTTTTAGACTTAAATTTGGATGGTGATATAGGTTTTGATTTATTAAGAGAGACTTCGGCGGCTTCCTTTATCACAATCATCACTTCTGGTAACATTCAAGAAGCTATACGTGCTTTTGAATTTGGTGTATTGGATTTTGTACCAAAACCAATTTCAAAAGAACGAATTGAAAAAGCTTTAAAGAAATATTATTCAAATTCTGGTCAAAATAAAACAAAATATATTGGTGTGAAGGAAGAACAAAATTTAAAATTAGTAGCATCAAAGAATATCTTGTACATTGAAGCTGATGATAAACGGGTCAAAATATTTCAGAAGAATGGAGAAGTGCATCTTCACAATAAAAGCTTGGAGTTTGTCTCTAAAATTTTACCATCAAATTTTATTAGAATTCACCGTTCTTTTCTCGTCAATCTAAAGTGTATCAAACAGATCTTCGTTTCACAAGGAGGCTTTTACCAAGTCGAATTGGTGACGGGAACAAAATTGAAGATGGGGAGAAATTTTTACAAAGAATTAAAAACAAAATTAAATCAATTTGTGAGTAGATCCTAATTTTTCAATGATCCATTAATATATATCTACTAATTAAAAATGGCTAACCATTCGATGAGAAATTAGCCATTTCAATTTTATTTCGAAGATATGATTAGTTGTTTCCAGACAATTTTTGTGCTTCTTCGCATTCAGGGATATTTACTTTTTCTTTTGTCCCTTTGAAAGAATCACATGTTAGTTTGCCAAAAGCATTGATACATTTTTCAAAGGATTCCACTTGTTCCGCAGTCACTTCTTTTTTTTCTTCGATACGTTTCTTCTCTGCTTCTTTCATTTTTTGATCAAAGAAGGAGATACAATTTTCTTCAGACTGCATAAAAGGTGGGATCATGTTTCTGTATGCAGGCGGAATTTTCGCAAACTCATCTTTTGTGCACTCAATTGTTTTAGAACACATTGTCTTTTGGAATTTTGGAACTAATTCCTTTAGTTTGGCTTCAGGTGATTGTGAAAGTTTATTACATGCCATGAAAGACAAAAGTGTTAGAAGAGTAATGATTGTTTTGGAAAGAAATTTCATAAATACTTCCGATTGTTAAAACTTGACCAAATTTATAAATTTCCGATTGTTTTGAAAAGGAAAAATTTATAAATTTGGTATTGTTAATTAAAATCAATCTAATTGTTTTTTCTTTTATCCAATAGAAACCGTAATGCACCTGTAGACCAAAGTGCCCAAAGGATTAGGACTGGTTGGAAAAATAATCGAATGAATCTTTTTTCATCTGTGTCGAGTCCAAAAGCACTAATTCCATTTGTGTATTGGGAAATGTTCCCCGGGAAAATCAGAACAAAAAATATAGCAAGTAGAATACCAACACGGATTCTTTCCTTTGCCCAAAATAAAAGGGAAAGACCAAAAATGATTTCCACGACACCCGAAGATAAAACAACAAAATCCATAAACATTGGATCTTGCGGTAAAAACCGAGGTACTTGTGCTAAAAATTCTTGCCTTTGGAATGTTAGGTGACCTACACCAGCGACTGTCATAAAAAGACCAAGTATTGTTCTTAGAATGTTTTGTAGTAGATTTGTTTGCATGATTTCTCCTAGATATTATAGACTGATTGACTCATTGTTAAACGAATGATTTTTAAAAGATAGTTAAATTTGTTCAGAAATCCAATCGAAAGAATGGTAATACCATTTTCAAATTTTTCTGAATTTTTGAAATCCCTGTAAAAATAGAGCTCCCCGATTTCTTTTTCTCTTTTTTAGTGACTTAATTTTGGTCGTTAAAAAATCAATTTCGAGTAATTTTAAATCGATTGGTGTTGCCAAAGATATAGGTTTTTTTATCGTATAATGATCTATGAAAGGTTACTTGCGATTCTACTTTTTGATCAGTTTTTTTATCTTTGGCACATTATGTTCCATGGGAACTTTTTTTGCACTCCATTTCATCAAAAGTACGGAAGTTCAGTTTTTGTCACAAATTTTATTTTCGTTATTAGTCATTGCTCCTATTAGCATTTGTTTTGGAATACTTTTCGGAAACTGGATCACTTCTATTTTTATGAAACTTGAATCAGCTTTTAAAGAAGTAGGTTTAGGCAATTTAGGAATTCAAATTCAGTATAAAAAAAATGATATTTTTCGAGATTTTTACCATAGTTTTCATCGGATGATTTTAGCTCAGAGTGAACTGATCCAACACATTAAATCATCTGCATCGACATTATCGAATGAGTCTATAGAAATGAAAAAAATTACCAGTGAGTTTGCATTGAATTTGCAATCCCAATCTGCCGCAACAGAAGAGGTTTCTGCTTCTATCGAAGAGATTTCGGGTGTTGCCACTTCTATATCCAATATCGCTAATGAAAATAAAGATAGTATGTCCGATCTTAAAGAGAAGGTGGAATCACTTTCAACTGCAATTGATGAAACTGCTGACACAGTTAACGAAACTTTAACATCTATCCAATTGATCATCGATAAAGCAGAATCTGGTAAAACTTCATTAAAGTTGATGAATGATGCAATGGAAAATCTTACATCAAGTTCAACTGAAATATCTCGGACAGTCGATATTATAAGTAAAATTAGTGAACAAGTGAATATGTTAGCGCTCAATGCATCCATTGAAGCTGCTAGAGCTGGTGATGCAGGTAGAGGATTTGCAGTTGTAGCGGACGAAGTATCAAAACTAGCAGAAAGGACTGCCAGTGCAGTAAAAAGTATTGATCAATTAATCAAAAAAAACCAAAGAGATGTTGAGTTGGGGCGAGAGAGAATTGATTCCACAACTTTTGAAATCCAATCCATTATAGGAACCATCGATATCATTTCGAATCATATTGAGGACGTAAGGAATGCAATTGTATCTCAAAAGAATGTTGAGAGTAAACTTTTCGAGTTAGCTCAGTTTGTGAAAGAAAGATCTGAAGAAATTAAAAATGCAGTTAGTGAACACAAAACGGCAACTAACGAAGTGATGGTATCTGTATCTTCTATAAGCGAAATTTCATTTAAAAATTCAGAACAAAGTGAGTTTTTAGCAGATAATCTCAAACAATTTAATAGTACGACAGATAAATTGATATCCATGGTGAATCTTTTTAGAACGAACGAGACCATTTCTCATCAAAAAGATTTTGTTAGAGATTCTAAAACCCATCGTCTTGAGTTTACTTCTGAAATTGGAGATATTTATTACGTTCCAGATCATCATTTGATAGAAGTAGTTTGGAAACCGGATTATTCCGATGATGGATACAAAACGATCCTATTGAATGCACTAGAAGTGATTGATAGATGGAAGGTATCAAAGTGGTTAGCTGACACGAGACAAATTGGTTTGGTTTCGAAAACTGGTCAAGAGTGGGTAAACAGCGAATGGTTTCCTAAAGCAAGTAATTCTACACTTCGAAAAATGGCAGTTGTAGTACCCGAATCAGCACTTTCTGCAATTTCTATCGAAGATACCACATTAAAAACTGGTCTTGTAGAAATGAAGTCAGTGCCAAATATGGAAGCTGCCTGGAAATGGTTAACTTGATTTAGTTTGAAAATTACTTAATTTATCGAACGAAAAAAACTTCATATATGTCTTATATAATAAAAGACTATAAAGTTTAAAATTCGGCGCGATGATTACTTATGCTATCATTTTCATCCATATTGATTGGAAGTATTTCTTAATTCTTTTATTTATTTTTATCAGCATCCATTTTTCAGTTTTTGCTGAATCAAATAAATCGAAACAAAATAAAAATGAGAAAATGGAATCTAATTTAACAGAGGAACTTAATTCTGATGATGAATTAGTAACAATCGATGTTACTCACGAAGTAGTAAGTGATTTTGTTTGGCGTGGTCAGAGTTTTTCTGGCGATTATATTTCAAGAAGAGACAATCTTCCTTATAAAAGTTTCGCAGAAGCTTACACTTACGTGCCTGTTGCAAGAATCTCTCATAAGAATGGTTTTTTCTTTGAAATGGAAGCCAACATTGCATTAAAAGGTCGTGGGGATCGAGATTCTGATCAAAGGATCCAAGCATATCCAGGGGGGAATCCAATTGATCTTAATAAGTGGGCAAATCAGATTGTTACTCCTCAGAATTACGAAACGATCTTTTACGATCCAACGAATGCTCTTTATGCGGAAAGTTGTAATACTTCGTTACCAAATGATCCCTTTTTAAATCCATGCTCAATTAACCCAATACAAATCAAACCATTCCCAGAAAAAAACGGATTGGCAAGGACGGATGGACTTTTTACTACGTTTGCCTATGAAATGGAAACTAGACGATTGGGAACATTCACTGTAGGTTCTTGGTGGTATTTTAAAAAGGATCGATCATCAAAAAATACTTGGAATGAATATTTCATTTGGTGGGAATTACCTTGGATGCAAGGAATATTAAACCCTACACTTCAATCATTCAAACAAACATCTGCAAACACTCAGGCTGGTTATTCAAGTCAATACACTTCATTATCCTTTGGTCATCATTTTCTAAAGGATAAAGATATTTCAGTAGAGCTGACAACTAACATCGGGTATGTTTGGGTAAATAATCCAGAATCGCAAAAGTCTGGTTTAAATGATATTACTTCAACAATCAAATTTATATGGAATCAATATTTTCTTTCGTTGAATCATGCTCACCGACCAGATATAAATTTATATGACAACGATAAAATTTACTTTAGAAATTCTGAATCTAATCCTCAAGTTTTGAATTTTTCTGAAAGGGACGGAGCGACCGCTGATCCATCTAAATTGTATGGTGTTTCGAATGAGTTAGTAGATCGAGTTATCAACCAATTTGACGCGAGTGATTTAATTCAAGATTTTGCTAAAAATAAGTTACAAAGTCAGATGATTCCTAGAAATTTATTTTGGATTGGATTGGGGATGAATCAAACGTTTTAGATTACCTTTAAAATATTCATGATAAATTTTCATTTTGTTTATTAGTTCATTTAATTGTATATACCATGATATTAATATGAAGCATTTAAATATAACCGATTGAGGGTAGTACTTATAACGTTTGAATTTAGGATCTGACTTTCTTTTAGTAAAGAAAAGCAGAGTCCGGATCTAATTTTACAAGTCCTGCTCGGTAACGTTTGTTAGGATTTACAATATTACCAAAAACATAGACTGCATTTCCAGAAAAATTATCTTTCTGACAGTTGCTCCTGATGCAAATTTTGGATCCCAGTTGTTCAGAGCCAATGTTTTCCGATCTAAAGAAAAAATTCCATTTCTTGGCAGACTTACAAAGGAAGAGAATAGACCACCAAGGAAAATATATTTTTCATTTTGGTCCATGGAGCGAACAAATTCAGAAGTTGTAGGGAATGAACCTGTATTGGGTACTGAACTTAAATCAGGTAGTTGGAAATAAGATAGTCCATAACCTGGATTTGGTGATGTCGTTTGGTATTGCCCACTCATGATGAGACGATTGTCTGATACAAAAAGAGAATAAGCAGAGAAATTCGATGTAAGTGTGTCACTATGAGTTTTGATAAAACTACCATTGAAACGATTGATGTTTGCTAAGTGCACAGATGGATTTGGTATTGTAGTAAATTGACCAGCTGCATATAATTGATCGTTCCAGATTTGTAAGGATCGAACTGTGTTATTTGGGTTTGGAGCAAAAAAAGTGTCTGGAACACCAAAGTTTGTGTCAAGTTTTGCAATTCGATTTACAGGTGTTGCATTGATATCAGTAAAACTTCCTGCTATATAAATGGAATCATTGTAATAGATCATGGATTCAATCGAATTTGATGTTACAATTGGATTCCAGGTTAATAGAGCTTTTGTTTCTAAATCAAAGGCTGCAGTTGCTTGTCTTGTTGCGTTTGCTACCGTTGTAAACGATCCGTGAATATACAATCTATTTTCAGCTACAAGTATGTTTGTCACTAGATCACTTGGATTTGGATTCCAATCTGATGGAAGCCCGGTTGTTAGGTCTAATTCCACTAAGTGATTTCTCGATCTTGTATCGATGGCAGCAAAACCACCTCCTAAGAAAACCACGTTTTCCTTCATTTTCAATGCAACGCCATTGAATTCATAATTTGAACTGAATAGTTTGGGATCAAATGAAGTGATTTCATCTGACAAGATGTCTAATTGGAAAAAATATTTTCTATCTAAAGTTCTTACTGTTTCAAAAAATCCAAAAGCAAATAGTTTATCATCAATGACCGATAGTTTGTATACATTTCTGAAGACTCCATCCACAGAATAATCGGATGTTTGTAATGTTCCCTGTAAATCTGTTTTAAAGATGCCAACCCTAGGAGTTGAAATTTCTCCTGCAACAAAAAGGTAATTATTATGGATTGCAAGATCAAAAACTGCATTTCCAGAGATTGCGAGTAAACTAAAAGCTGATGTGACAGTGTTTGTTTTTAAATCAATTGCAGCAAGTTTAGAACGAGTGACGGCGCCTCCATTCAAAGAAGAGAAAAGTCCACCAATATATAAAATTCCGTCTTTTAATTCCATTGCATTAACAGATCCATTTGTATCTACCATAGAATAAAAAGTAGAACCATTATCCTTGTGAAGTTTTCCTAAATTCCCTGCACCATTTGAGTTAACAGCTGTAAATTCTCCACCTATGTAAATAAAAGTTCCATCTGTCGTCATACTTTTAACATCAGTTCCTGATACATTAGGTGCCCATGGATCGATTAAACCTGTTTTTGCATTCACTGAAGCCACGTGTTCTCTGTTGGTGACAATTGGATAATTAGTGATAGCTCCATTGGATGTTTGGAAACTACCTGAAAAAAAGATTCGGCCATCTAAATACAGTAGATCGTAAAATGTTGTACTAGATGGATTTAATTTGGCATCGAATTCTAACTCTAATTGGCAATTCGAATTGATTTTTGCTAAGTTTCTCCTTGGCACTCCTTGGATGTGTGTGAATTTTCCTAAAAGGTAAAGATTCCCTTCTGGATCGGATACTGCATGGTTGATCGTACCATAATTTGAGGTATCTTCATCAAATACATCAAGTTGTGAACAAAAGGTCGAAGCAACAGGTAAGCTTGTGTCATTCCAAACAAAGGCTCCACCTCCGGTGGTCGCAGCAATTTGGTCGAACATTCCTCCAATATATATTTTTCCATTATGAATGGCAGAAGTGATGATCTCTGTAGGAGAAGTGGCACTAAAAACTCCATAACTGACAAACTTAGGCTCACTTCGTTCAAATTAGGGAAGACATCCAGGTGAACGATCGTTAGTTAAGTTCTTAATCAGTAAAAGAGTTAGAAAGGAATTTGATTTTGGATCACAACCATTATTCAATTCAGGACTTTTACAAATTGTAGTCCCGAAAATCATGAAAATCAAAAGCGAAAATCGAAAGGATAATTTCATATAACCATCGATTTATCAATCATACTTTTTCGCGAATCAAATTTTATATATCAGATGTCGATAGGGATATACGCAGCAATTTCAAGGCTACTAAATGAATAATGAATGATACCTGCTTTGAATGAAGAATTCATAAAGGTTAGGCGAAAGTTAACAAAGTTAGTTGGAATTTCTGCATACAATACTACTGGCACAAAATAAACTTGTTTTGCAGAAACAGATCCTCGATTGATAGAAGCAATTGTTAACAATTCTAATGGAGTGGCATCTCGAAACATTAAAGCAGAGAAAAATAATTGTGTTGGGTTTACATTTTTTAAATCAATATCACCCTTAGCTGCTAGATATATACCAAGGTTTTGTAAATTATCTCCTTGTCCTAAGTTTGCCATGAGAATGGAACTGATGGGATCACTAGAAATATCTTGTTGGTTAAGTAATGAAATCCTACCGACAATATTTGCATAATTATCAAAACCACCTGGTTGGCCTCCAAAAGAAAGTGGCAAAACATCTAAAAATGTATTTTGAAAATACGTGTTTCCTGAAAAACGAATTTGGCCTCCACCAACTCCAAATCCGAACCGAGCGTGATCGATCCCTTCTTTTCCAAAATAGAATGCTGGCGCAATGAATGAATAATTTCCTGAAATTTTTGTCCCTATGTCCTCGTTTGAAATTTGTGTTTCGGCAGAACTTGAGCCAGAAGAACCGGAGCTACTACTGGAACTGGAAGAAGAACTAGAACTGGAAGACGAGCTAGATTCAAAAAATGACAAATCTCCTTCATAACGTTGCCTTGTGATGGAAAACGGTTTGGTCCTTCCGAGGATGGTGAATCCAAAATTATCAGAAATTTGGAAATCAATTGATTTTAAGTCAAATAAATAATCCACATTCTTTTCAAAACTTAGGTCAGCAGCCATATCTGCTTTACCTAACCTTGATTTGATGGTCATTTCTGAAAATCCATAAGTTAATCCTGGATATAAGGATAAATATTCGGGTCCATTTTTTTTTCTTAGATTAAAAAGTCCATACCTGTCTCCACTTTTCCCAACTTGAATCGTTTCTTTTTTATCAGACTCTAAGCTAACACCATCATGATTTTCTTGAGAATTTAGAATACAAAAAGGGAAAATGATAAAGAATATAAGGAAATACCGATTAAACATAGACAAACAGTTGCTAGGCAATCAAAAATTGCAAGTCATTGCGAATATTTATTCTAGAAAAGATTAGAAGTGATTTCATTTAGATTCGTATGAGAAAATTAATTTCGACAGGAAGTTTTTTTTTCCGGATCAATGTTTGTGACCTATTTTTTAGAAGACTTTTATTGAGGATTGTATGAAATCGAATAGATGAAGGGAAGGTTAGTTTTTGTATGAAGAAACATGATTGTAAGTTGTATTTAATATTGTTTATAGGTTACTTTTTTTACCAGTGCCAAGTGACTTCACATCAATTTAATACTTTACCCGTGGAATCTAGTTCGGTACAAATTCCTCAACCTTCCAAACAACAGCCGATGGTCGATTTCCAAGTGATCAAGGCTGCCGATTGGGAAGTTCCCTTGGCAGGTTTACTAGATTTGGAAGACCCCCAATCGAAACTTGCGAATCTAAAAGACAAACCTGAACCAATCTCAATTTATTTTTATCTCATCAAACACCCGAAATTAGGCAGCTATTTAATTGATTCTGGGATCGGTGAAAGTTTTACAAAAGGAAAAGAGGAACTTCTTGTTAGCTCGATCGTTGCGTCACAAATGAATTTTGATAAACTAAAAATTTTTGAAACAACAAAGAATTTTTTAGAAAAAAATAAAATAGATTTAAAAGGAATATTTTTTACTCACTTACACTTGGATCACGTAATGGGAGCCTATGAGGTAAATCGAAACGTTCCATTTTATGTGGGTCAAAATGAGGTATCAGATAAACAATTTATTAATTTGTTTGTGCAAAGTTCCACAAATCGACTATTAGGTGAAAATGCAAATTTAATCGAATTAAATTTTGGAAACAAAGGTCAGGGTCTTTCTATTATCGATTTTTTTGGTGATCAAAGTTTGTTTATCATATCTGTACCAGGACATACAGCTGGAAGTTTAGCATTTCTCATCCCTTCCAAAGATGGTGGACATTTGATCCTTGGTGATACTTGCCACACACGTTTTGGATGGTTACAAAATGTAATCCCAGGTTCTTTTACATCAAACCCAAATTTAAATCGAAAAAGTTTAGATGGATTAAAGTCTTTAGTATCATCCTATAAACCTAAATACATATACCCAGGACATCAGGAGCGAATTGTTTCCGATATTAAATAAATAAATTATTGATTCTTTATTTAAATCAGTTATATTCTATCAGCTTTAACTAAGTGAGAAAGGATATACGATGAATCCGGTGAAACTATTTTTATTTTCTTTAATTTTGGTTACATTTTCTTTGGACGCTGTTGACCAAACAACATGGGCAAAAGCTGACCAACTATTAAAAAAACAAGATTTTTTATCAGCATTCAAACTTTCCGAGAATATCATTCAGTCGGATCCAAAAGATAGTTTTGGTTGGTGGTTGAGACTTTCTTCGTCGTCTCAACTTGCTAATAAAAAGGGGAAATGGCCCGAAGAATGTTTAAATAGTGCCAAAGGGCATGCTGAGTTAGTGCCAGAGGAAGAACCTTCGAGTTTTACGACTGCTATTTGGTGTTTGAATCAAGATGGGCGTTACACCGATATGGTTTCTTTGATTCCAAAAGTGATCCCATATTCCCAGAAAAAAATTGGAAACGGCAATTATGGTTTGTTGATAAATGTGTTAACGATCACCTATATGAAGTTAAATGAAAGAATAAAAGCAAGGGAGATCCTTTATACTGGCCTAACTCAGTTATCTGGAACTGAGGGAGCGATGATGACTGGTTATAATGTTGGTGAATTGTTTTATGATTCTGATATCTCTATGAGTGAGCGAGAAAAATGGCATTCATTGTTTCAAAATAATTTATTCAAAGAAAATATATCCAATCCACTTATCCCATCTATTGCATGGAATACATCCTTACTCACTGATGAGTATGTCAATAGGGGGAAATATAATTTTGCCTATGATACCATCTCTATGATGTATCCGGAGATGGATCCACATGTATCAGGATTTTGGAATTTTTTGCGTGACCAAATGCTCATCAAATACATAGCTCTTAAGTTTAAAACTAAAAAAACAAAAGAAGAGCCACGGCGAAAATTAAAAATGATGTTTTTGGTAATACCAAAAACAAGATTGTCTGAACCACTTCCTAACAAAATCAAACAATACCAAAATATTGATACCGAATTGTCTGAAAAAGCTTTATCGGATTTGCTTTTAAGTTTTATTTACTTTCGAGATTCTTTTGAAGAGATTACAAATGGAATCCATTGGGATTATGATATCATACGAACCAATTCCGAAATTCAAACAACAAATTTCACTGATGAGTCTTTTCGTTTTGTGATGCAACCTTCCATCGAATCGATCAAACCAACACTTTCACAAGAAATATTGGACCAAATCAAAACAAGCGATGGAGTAATCGTTGTTTGGCCTGGCACAAAACAACCTGAAGGTGTTCTCATTACAAATGGTGGAGGAACAGAATGGAATTATGGAACAAACTCAGATCCTGAGATACGTCTGACAATCATTTCGGATTCTAATAAAACACTAGCAAGTGGAAATCATGCCAATCATCCCATTTTTATCTACCATGAATTGTTTCATGTTTTGGAATGGGCTTATCATAAATCAAATTTCCCCAAAAAAGAACATCCCTATATGAGAAAAAACGACTGGCCACGTGATTACCAAGGTAATACCGAATGGGACTTTTATTCTGAAACTTTTAATAAACGTATGATGACTGAAGACAGAATGGATCGTTTGTATTGGTTGGGAAGGAAAGAAGGATTCTATGGCATCCAAGTTAAGGAAGAGAAAAAGTAAAGTCTTGCAGACAAATCCAAAAGGCATCGTAAAAAATTGAATTTTAGTCGGAAAAGGGGAAAGAAAAATTAAAAACTTTTATAGATTCTCACTCTTTGAAAATATTTTATTTATAGAATTTGTCTAAGAAAAGACAGTTTATTTGGAGAAAAAATTTGCCATCATTGCTCATCTCAATTTGTTTTGTGATCCTTTTTTCGCTCACATTCGTCCAGTGTAAAGCATTCGGGAAAGATCCTGAAGGTTTACACAAAGAAACCATTCAAAAATCATCCCATTTCGATCCTAATCGTGAACAATTTGTGAACCGTAGGCCCGATATTTTAGAAAAAATGAGAGAGGGTCAAAACTTTTTTTCATTATTCGTTAAGTTTATGTTTGGTGGAGATAAATACCAAAAACCTTCTGTTAAATTGCCTGAAGAAAAACCTGATTTTGAAGAATTTTTAAAACCTGATGAGAGTATAAAATTTATATGGTTTGGTCATTCTACTTTCCTTGTGAACATTGAAGGTACCATTTTGTTTTTTGATCCAGTATTTTCTGAGTCAGCGGCTCCATTTGGATTTATGGTCAAACGATTCCAAGATGCTGTTGTGAAATTAGAAGAATTGCCAAAAATAGATTATATCATTATCTCACATGATCATTATGACCACTTGGATATGGAAACGATTGAATTTTTTAAATCAAAACAAACCCGTTTCATCACTCCACTTGGTGTCACTTCGCATATTAGGTCTTGGGGTATTTCTGAAAATCGTCTAACCGAACTTGACTGGTGGGAACGTTTGGATTTAGGAAAAATTCAAATTGTATGTACACCTGCTCAACATTTTTCAGGTCGAAGGGGAATGAATGGTAATAAAACACTTTGGTCATCTTGGACCGTAATCGGACAAAAAGAACGATTTTATTTTAGTGGGGATTCAGGTTATGACATCCACTTCAAACAAATTGGAGACACATATGGTCCATTTGATTTAACTTTTATCGAAAATGGACAATACAATCCTATGTGGGAAGCTGTGCATGTTTTACCGGAACAAACTGCTAAAGCCCATTTGGATTTACGTGGGAAATCTCTCGTACCGGTGCATTGGGGGATGTTTAATTTATCCTTACATAGTTGGTATGAACCTGCAGAAAATATAGAAAGAGAATCGAAAAAACATAATATCGATTTATTAACACCAAAATTTGGCCAATTGGTGAAATTAAAAAGTCCCAATTTAATCGAACGTTGGTGGAAAAAATATATCGAAGAATAGAAATAGAAACACAATCAAACGAACAACGATTCGATGTTTGTGTTTCTAACGAATTTCATAATCAAATTAGAAAATGAATCCTTTTAGAATTTGAACGAGAATTTTTTAATGTGTTTCTACGTATGATTTGAAATGATTTAAGATCGATTGCCATCCTTGTTTTTGTATTTCAATTGGATTTTCGGATTCAGCTTCAAAGACAATAATGATTTCTGTATTTGGTTTTTTGTCGAAAAATTGGACTTTTACTTTTCTTTGGTCTGCAATCGTATAGGTAAAGGAATCATACATATTGATTTCATCAAATGTGGCTTCGAAATCAAATCCAAAACTCCCATCTTTTGCTTCCATTCGAGCCAAATATGTTCCACCCTTTGTTAAATTTACCTTTGCGGATGGACAATGCCACGATGGATCTGCAAAATTCCAAGCGGTAATGTGTGTTGGATTGGTATAATAGTCCCATACTTTCCTAAGGTCGGATGCGATAGACACACTGATTTGAATTTCACTTGGCATAGATTGAAATTGAATATAGATATTATCGTTTGAGTCAATGAAAATTTACGATGATTAGATCGATGTGAACATTCCATTCTTCATTTTTTTTTTAGACCAAAACAAATCAATGATACCTCTTCCTACAAAGGGTGGTATTCCAATGCAAAAAAAAATTCATAACATTCGTTATGTAAACTTATTCCTCATTTTTTCGTTTGTCTTTTGTTTGGTGGTTTGTTTAGAAAAGGAAAAACCTGCGTTTTCCAATTGGTTCACTAGTTTGTTAGTTCTTGGAAGTGAGAAACCACATGAACCAAATCAAGACTCAGAAGGTAACCGAGGTCCAACAGAAACCAATGCAACCCAAGTTTACTCGTTTTCACCAGAGATTTTATTTGAAAATTCAAATTTTGAAATCACTGGGAAAAACCTACTTTCACTTTCAGAAGTAGATCTCTTTGGTGAAAATGCAAAAAAAATGATAACCTTTCTCGAATCATCGAATACCAAAATTACAGCTCACGTTTCGTTATGTCCAACAACGAGTTTTGAGATTCCAATACAGGATCCAAAGATTGGACGCGTGAACCAAAAAGTGACCTGTTTGGGAACATTTTCATACTCACGTCGTTCCTATACATTGGATACTAACATAGCAGTCACAAATATGATGCCCTTGGACTCAAATCCATCTTTGTTATCCTTACGCCAATTAGGAGAGATTCAATTTCACATTGAGCCGTCATTGCCTGAGGGACTTCAATTCAATTCAGTGAATGGTAATGTGTCGGGTATCCCCATTGGCACAACCAACAATGAATTTCAGGTATTAACTGTGACTGCTAGTTTAAAAGAAAAACCACATATCAAAATTGATTCGCAACTTAAAATGATTGTACTCACTCCTGATGAGAGAATCAACAGAACTTGCCATCCCATATCAGCTACCTCAACATGCAATGGTCCCTCTCCCCATGTTTGTTCCAATGTTAGTAAATGTTTTCTGAGCCAATTTGCTTGTCTTACCGATTCAAAATGTGGGATCTAAAAAAAATACACAAAACCTATATTTACAAATCTGATCTCATCTGAAACCTTGTGTAAGTCAGGTGGTATCAGAGTGAAGTATTTTGGAGTTTTAATTGTTTGTATTATATTATTTGTATTACCAGTCATCGCCGTTGATGAAAGTAAAGAACCTAATGTGCAATATACGATTAATATAAATGGAAAGGAATATGATCTGATAGCAGATGTTCCCAAAAAAATTACCGGCAATTTTCAAAATTTGAACCTATTATTGAAAGCTGGAAAATGGAAGGAATTTTCATACGGTGGTATCTATTTTTTATACTTTGCTTCTTTTACTTGGGAAGCGGACATCCAATCTGATTCGGATAAAAATTGGGTTTTGTCCGGAAATGATTTTAAAATCATGTATTTCGTATTATCGGATGCTGTGACGCTGGAAGATTATGCTGATTCCTTTGCAGATCGAATGGGAAAAGAAAATACAAAAAGCATTGATATAAAAGATCAATTCGGAAATGAAAAATACACTGGTAAAAAGATATTTGTGAAACTTGCAGGAGTGGATCTTGTCTACGAAATATATGCCATTCCTACCAGAGAGGGATCAAGAATTTTGATTTTCCAAGATGCTCCAGAATCAGAAGACAAACAAAGCCAAGAAAAAATCCAAATGATGGATTTATTTCGAAAAAATTTCAAAATCCTCTACCAATAGAGGCACCAAAGTTATCATTTTTTACCTACTTACTATATCAGAAGTAGGTAAAGTATGCGTAAGATTCATTTTTTGTTCCCCATTTTGTTTGTATTCCTTGTCCATTGTTCAAATGAAAAAGAAAAGGGGATCATCCCTGGAGTTCGTATCACAGGTGATCCGTTAACAGATGCATTGTTACTCAGTGTTTTATCAGTTCCACCTTGCCAATTCTTATCATCTCAAAATGCAAATACAAATGTATCACTTGGTGAAGGGTATACTTCTATTTGTAGTACGGAACTTCTCAATGGCTCCCTTCACGTTCCATCTACCGGGACATATCAGGTCACTTCCACACAAGGAAAACAAACTTTATCTTCTTCACGTTGTAATTCTACTTACTTTGACTTTCATATTGCATTGAAAGATGGGAATACAGAATTATATTCATCTGTCTCACTTGCAACCAGTCAAGTGACTCTCGAAGTAGGAAAAACTTACACATTACAACCTTCAGGGATTGTTGATCCCAGTTTGTACGAGTGCCAAGGCCGACCCGTCTCTTCAAGTGTCACTCCCTATCGGATCAATTTTCGAAAACTCTGAAGATAGGTAATTTCCGCAATTGCGGAAACCTACCATCGCTTTCCCACCGTTAGGAGGTTATACTTCCTGTATGCGGTGGTTTATTTGTATGTGTCTCATTCAAATTTCTTGTACAAGTTTTGACCGGATGGTGTTTTTAGGTTTTGTCGACGAATCAATCAAACTTAGAAGGAATGCTTACCTCCAGAGGCAGGTATCCCTTGGTTATAGTTTTGAATGTTTGGTGGTACCAAATGATTCGTATCCTTTCCCCCGAGTAGAACCTTGTTATTATGGCGACGTACGTGGTATCCAATACGAAAGTTTTGTCAAAGTAGAAGGAAGAATCCACGTTTGGTATGTTCCAAGTTATGTATATGAAGGGCATTCGAATTTAGAAATGTACCAAGACGTTACACTTGGAAGAGGACCTTTTCACAATCGATCTCTAAAAGAAAATACCTTGAGGCAATCCATGCAAGAATCGAGGAATTTGAATCGAAAGATCCCTACCATCCAATATTCCAAATGAAAATGAACGATTGGAAATGGTTTTGGTTCAGTATTTTCTTATCAAATGTCTTGTACTCTTGTGTGAGTCACCGATCAAACAAAGAGTATTACACTTTAGAAGAACCAGCCGAACCTTATAAAATGTCAACTCTTGGATTCTCAAAAAAATATGGAACCAATTCTGAATGTTTGGTGTTGATGCAAGGCCCAGTTCCCAGTCGCCTAGAGCCATGTGTTGTGGGAGATGTACGTTCTGGAACAATGATGTACAAAGAAACAGAAGTGACAGTCACGGGTGAAACTGCCCAATTTGAATGGCAAATGACAGGAATGGTGTATTCGCCCTTTGTCAACGAGGCGTATTACCAAAGCCAAATTCTATTCAAAGGTTCTTTTTTTCGCAAAACAGATTATCACGATTATCGAAGGTACCGAGGTTATTTTAGTCCGCCGTATTTATCGAGGCCTTCCTATTATTATCCACGCCATAATTTTTCACCAAAGGGTAGATGATGATTTCCGATTGACGACAAAAGAAATAAAATCATACTAAATGTAAGGAATCCAAATCCTGAAGCTTATATGAAACCGATCCAACTAGTACTACTTTTTCTTTTTGTTTTTTTACTTAGTTTTAATTCTGAACCAATCCTTGCAAAAGATAAAAATTCCTTATCAATCGGTTTTGGATCTTGTTTGCACCAAGAAAAAGAAAGCCCTATCTTAGCAACCATCCAATCACAAAAGTTTGATTATTTAATTTTACTGGGAGACATTGTGTATGCGGATTCTTTGACTGCGAAAGATAAAATCCCTGCCTATGAAAAACAATTCAAACGGAAAGAATGGAAATCCATCCTTAAAGACACTTTACTTTTATTCACATGGGATGACCATGATTATGGAATCAATGATAGTGGTGCAGAATATTCTGAAAAAATAGAATCTCGGAATATATTTTTATCATATGTCCAACCAAGAATGCCTAAGAATATTGTTTTTGGATCAAATAACAAAGAAGGGGTTTTTTACTCTTATTGGGTAACCTTTCATGATAAAAAAATTCATATAGTGATACCAGATACAAGGTATTTCCGATCACCATTACAAAAAACTTTTTTATCTTATTTTACAGGCAAAAGTCACTACAAACCTTCATCTGAATCAAGTTTCAGTATTCTTGGCAACGAACAGTGGTTATGGCTCGAAGAAGAGTTTGCAAAACCATCTGATTTACTTATATTTGTATCAAGCATCCAAGTGATACCTACTGAACAACCTTTTGAAAAGTGGAATAATTTGCCTCATGAGAGAGAAAAATTAATCCAAAGTTTATACAATGCAAATACAAAAGATTTAGTCATCCTTTCTGGAGATCGCCACATTGCAGAGATTCATGAATACAAATCCCCAAACAAAAAAACCTTAATCGAAGTGACTTCAAGTTCCCTTAACTTACCACTCCCGTTATTGCCATTGGAATATGATTCTGAATGGAAATTGGGGAATGCTTACAATCTGGAAAACTTTGGAACACTGCTAATCAGTTGGAAAGATGGAACATTACAATGGAAATCTACAATCAGAGATAAAAATGGGGATATAGTTTTAGAATATGACCCCTTAAAAAATTTAAGTCTCAAATAACAATGATCGAATGTTCAAGGAGAGTTCATTTTGAAACCAAAAGAAAAAATATTAGAAAGTTCATTTGCATTATTTCGAGAAAAGGGTTTCCAGGCAACTGGGATTGCTGAGATTTTAGAAAAGGCCGGTGCATATAAAAAAACACTTTATGATCATTTTAAATCAAAAGATGATATTGGATTTGAATATTTAAACTATTTATCTGAACAACAAAGGATCGTCATGTTGAAGGTTCTTGGAAAGGCAAGTGATCTCTCTGATTTCATAGATAAATGGGTCAATTTTATTGTTCGGAATCAAAGGAATACTTCCAGGAAAGACTGTCCAATTGCATTGTTTTCTGGTGAGATTTCTCATTTAAATCAATTTGATACGTATCGAAATCGGGCCGTCCAACACGTGTTAGAGACAGTTGAAATATGTATATTAAAATTCGAGCCAGATCTTCGTTCTGATCTTGTCAAATCGCTAAGTTATGAATTGTATATGAGTTATTTGGGAGGTCTAAGGTTATATGCCTTAACCAAAGACAGAAAAGTCATAGAAAGAATGAAATCACAAATGATTCATTCTGCTCATAGATTGATCAAAGCATAATATTTGAATGAACTTAGTTTGATGGTAAAGTTACCAACTCCCACTAGCTCCCCCACCTCCAGACCTTCCCCCACCTCCTGAGTAGGAACTGCTAGAAGATCGGTAACCTGAACTGGAACTAGATCCAGAGGAGGACGGAGTGAAAAAACCTTGTGTCCCTGAGCTCACTTTGGATGCCCAACCGATCTTACGAAAAAATGAAACGATTAGATAACATAAGATTGCGGCTAAAAATATGAGAACTGTATTGTATAGGTTTGGTGAATCATTCAATATCGTTACTTTACTTCTTAGAATTTGCCCTACGATAAAGATCAAACCATAAAAAAATAAAATTCCTTCACCAGCGATTAATCCAACCCATGTGACAAAAAACATTAACATAAAGAAAAATTGGAATAAAAAGTGAGGTTCTTTGATTTTATTTTTTGAATCACCATTGAATGATGCCGAGTTTGAAATTTCCTCTTTTCCTAAGTCTTGTTGGTAACGCAACATATTTAGATATGTATCGATTCCTTCTGCACTTCTGATACACATCCAATCGATATCCGCAATTTTTAAATCTGATGCAATCGCATTTGATACAATTTCTGATAATGTTCGATTAACGATGGGAATGGAATTCGTTTGATTAAGACCTTGTATCTTTGAATTTTCATCTGTATAGACTATAAGTTCTTTTTGGTTCAGCGAGAAGAGCAATGTAATCCCTGAGGATTTTCCAAATGCTAAATCGTGGTATTTTTTTGCTTCAGATAAAAGTTTAGGTTTAGTATCTAAAAATAGAATTTGAATTCCTATTTTATAATCAGTTTCTATTTGGCGGATGGTTTCTCCGGCTCTTTCATAAGAAAAACTTTCTAAGGAATCAAAGGGATCATATATACCTGTCCCTTTTTCTAAGACAATTTTTTGGTTATGTTTGATATGATCTAACATATCGAGAAAAGCAAGGTAAGTGAAATTAGTAAAATCACCACTATGTTTTTCCTTATATCGATTTCGAAAAATCGATCGGATTTTATTTTGACTAAGAGACCAATTGAGTTCGGGGCTTGTAGTAATCGAACCAATATACCCAGAATTGGGTGAAGTTGCGAATACAATCGATTTTGAATTGGAATTAGATTTTTGTCGGTTTAAATATATTTGGTTTGTGATTGCTTCGATACCAAATTGTGTTTCAGAAGGTACGATACAAAAGAAAAAATCAACCGATTTGATTGGTTTGATTTCTTTTAAAAGGAATGGGATTGTATCGTGGTGTAAATCATTTTGAGTATCACTAAATGGTTTTGGGCAATTGATATTGGTGAGAGTAGGTGAGTTAGTCCGTAATTGTTCTAATATGGCACTCGTACCAGACAACATTGCAAGTGACGGGTTTCCCGACTTAATGTTTGGAATTACAATTTCATCGATAATTCTTTTGGCGATTAAATCGGTGATAACAGCTTCCAAACCATACCCAACTTCGATTCTTACTTTTCTATCATTCGGAGCGAGTAAAAACAATATTCCATTATCTTTATCTTTTTGTCCTAGTTTCCATTTTTCGAATACTGCAGTGGATTCCTTTTCGATTGTATCTTCCTTTAATTTGTCAGTGATATAAACCACAACCTGATTCGTTGTGATTTTTTCTTCCTCAAGGAGCATCGTTTCCAACCTAGATTTGACTTCTCCTGGAAGGTATCCACTTGGATCAATGACTGGACCAGTGAGATCTGGATAAGGATCTAAGTGACGATTGCATGAAAATATCGAAAAAAATATAATTCCAACTAATAACTGTTTCATACAAATGAAGATTAATTTTCTTTAGGAATTTCCTGAACAAACAACCATATTAGGCCATCTTTAACTTTGCCTAACCCAAGGTATAAATAAAAAAAAGGATAACCTAGTGGTCCAGGTTTGTAATCTTTTTGTACAACAGGTTCCCATTTTTGCCTTACATGCACTGTAACACTAGAAAGTTGAATTGCTGATGATAAATACTTTAGTTTTCCTTCCCATCGTTCAATGGATTCCGAAATTTTGCTAAGTTCCGCTTCCACTTTTAAAGTTTCTTCCAATGTTTTCGCTGATTTTAAAATTTCTAAAAGGCGTGTTCGCATTTTTTGAGCGTTTTCCAATCGAATTTCAGTATCTAGATAATCTTCCGTGACATCTTTAGCGGAAACATCTTCGGAGTAGTTGTGAGATTCTTTCTTTAAGGTTTGTAAAAATGTTTTTAAATTTTCTTGAGGGATCTTCAATTGAATGGTCCCTTGCGAGCTGTATTGTAATGCATAACCTCCGAATGACTCAGCAAGTTTGATTATTTCTGTGACTTTGGGTTCGATTTCTTTGGATTGCAAATTCACAACCACTGTATACACCATCATTCGACGTTGCGATTTGTTTTCCTGTAGTTTTACTTCTGACTTGGGAAGCGCAGCAGGTGATGCCGAGGGTGAAACTTTTGCTTCCGAATAATCATCTGCCATATTTCTTGAAGCAGATTCCCGTTCTAAATGTTTAGAACTAGAGCAATGGATGGTACAAAGGAGAAGGGTGATTACAACTGGTTTTGTATAAGTGAAAAAATTTAGTTTCATGGTTTGGTTGGATACTGAATCTATCGAAAACAGTATCCAACTTCAAACCTTTTTTAGACTCCGATTTGGGATTCTAAAAAGCGACCGTAACCCGATTCTTTTCCTAAGCCATTGACGGGTTTCCCATCATCCACTGCAACTTTTCCATTGATGAATACTTTTTTGATCGTGTCATCGTTTCGGCGCACCCATCGATTGAAATTTTCCATAAATGGCATTGGCGCTTCCACATCCTTTGCTAGTGAATCATCTAATTTGTTTGGATCGATGAGGACAAGGTCGGCCCGTTTACCTTCTTTAATGTAACCTGCATCAATTCCGAACCAATCTCCAATTTCGCCAGTCAATCTGTGGACTGCTTTTTCCATTGTCATGAATGGTTTGTTTTCTAGTTCCGCATCTCGCACAAGCTTTAACATACGAAGCGGAAAATTATAATGAGCCATCCCTCGTAAGTGGGCTCCCGCATCAGAAAATCCAATGAGGATATCAGGATAGGAAACAATTTTTTGTAAAGGTTCTTTTCTATGGTTTGCCATCACAGTATACCACCTAACATTGTTTCCATGTTCTGCTACAAGATCCAAAAAAGCTGTGACTGAGTGGACTCTTCTTTCTTTTGCGACATCATCAATTGATTTTCCAATTAATGATTTATCTGGTGCATCCACAATTTTTGTTTCTCGGAAATTTCTATGGAACACTCTTGGAAGGAACCAATTTGTCCATTGCCGTTTGAACCATGAACGATACTTAGGATCTTTCATGAGTTGTTTTCGTTCCAATTCATCTTCAATGTGATTAGCTTTTGCACCTGCGGCAAACTCTTCAAATACAACTACATCCATACCATCTGCATATAAATCAAATGGTTCGGGTAGAGCCTGAAATCTGAAATCAGATCTGAATACTTTATTTGTAATCCGACCGATCACACCTAATAGTTTGTATAAACCTGGATCAAATTTAACATCCATTAGAGATATGATCGTTGTTTTTAATGGTTTTCTAAAAATACCAAAGGCTTCCTTTAAAAACATCAAAACATTTATTTTTGTTGAAACGTTGGGTACTCCTTGAAATATTTTTCCTCGTTTCCTAAGTGTTTTGTTTAAGTATTCGTATTCACTCCAATTGGCAAATGTGGAAGGGAGTGGCCTTGATCTAAATCGTGAACCATCCATTTTATCCCAAACAAGAGTATTAATAGATAAACCCATAAATCCCGCATCCAAAGCTTCCTCAAGATGTTGGTTCATTTTATCTAACTCTTGCTTGGTTGGTTTTTCTCCTTTTGTTAAGGATCTTTCTAATCCCATTACGTGTGCTCGTATTGCAGAATGCCCTGCAAAAGAAGTAACATTGGGTCCAAGAGGGAGAGAGTTTAAGTGTTTTTTGTATTCAAAGGCAGAGTTCCAATTTTTTTTACTCTCTAATATTGATAAGACGTTTTTTCTTGGAATAGCTTCTACTCGACTAAACATATCAGCTAGATCGGTTGGGTCACCTAACGCCAAACTTAGAGAACAACTTCCAAGTGAGATCGTTGTGATTCCGTGCCTAACCGATTCTGAAAGATCTGGTGCCACTTCAATTTCTGCATCATAATGTGTGTGAAAATCAATAAATCCAGGTGTAAGCCACTGACCTTCGGCGTTGATAACCGTTTCTCCTTGTTTTGGACTCAATTCTGTCTTTGAAATCGTTTCCACGATTCCGTCTTTAATACGCACATCCCCAACAAAAGATGGATTTGTGCTGCCATCAAAGATACGCGCTTGTTTGATAAGAGTCTCTGCCATGATACCTCCAGAAAAACCAAACGAAATTATGGCAGATTGACAAAGATTTGTCAACGATTCCCTATCATCTGCCTTAAGTTTCTCTGGACAAAAAGCCTCTTTGTTCACTGATAGGTGAGGATAGATTGGCTTAGTGCCACTAACTCTGCTTCGGTGATTTCTCTGTTATTCTCCCTCGATGAGATCATTTTGGCTTTTGAAAATAAATTGTGAATCTCTTCTTTGGAAACTTGGATTCCTTTTTGGTTTAATAAAAATTCAATCGCTTTGTGTCCCGATTGGTTGGTGAAGGAAATGGTTTCTTTGTCACTTCTTCCTACAAATTCAGGAGAAAAAGTACGATAGGCACCTTTTGATTGGTGTAGAGTCTTAGTGACTCCATCTTGGTGGATTCCTGATCGGTGTGAAAAAATATCATCTCCAATAATTGGTGTTTTTTCTCCAATGGGAATACCAGTTAATTCAGAGATACGTTTTGCTGTGGGATAAATCTTATGAAAGTTTGTATTCAATCTTTCACCATTTTGGTGTAAGGCAATCACCGTTTCATATAAATTAGTATTTCCTGCTCGTTCTCCAAGTCCATTTAATGCCACTTCAATTTGTTCTGCACCGACAAAGACCGATTCTACCGAAGTTGCGGTTGCCATTCCTAAATCGTTATGAGTGTGAATTGATATGATGGCTTGATCACCAACCGTTTGTTTGATCTCCTTTACCATATTTACAAAGACCATTGGTCGATAACGTTCTACAGTATTTGGTAAATTGATGATATTTGCACCAGCTTCTATTGCTTTTAAAAATGCAAGTTTTGTGAATTCAAAGTTTTCTAATGCATCACCAAAATGTTCCCCTGAAAATTGGATTTGCACATCAGGGCCCACAATGGAACGTGCAAACTTAATCGAAGTATAAATTTTTTGAAGAACTTCTTGTTCAGAAATCTTTAACACATGTTTGATTGAAAAGTCACTAACAGGATACACAATGTGCATTCGTGGAGTATCCGCTTTTTGGATGGAGTCCCAAGTGATTGCAATTTCTTTTTCATTGGCTCTTGATAAGGCAGCAATGGGTTTTCCTTTGGGAGCACGTTTGGCTAAAACCTGACAGGTATGGAATTCTGCTTCGTTAGAAGAAGGGAATCCCACTTCGATACCATCGACATTTAATTCGACAAGTAAGTCGAAGACTTCGATTTTTTCGTCAAGGGTCCACGGTCGTTTTAACGCTTGGTTTCCGTCCCTTAAGGTAACGTCTTGGATGTGAATGGTTTTTGGTTTCATGGTTCCTCCGTATCCGCAAAAAGTTTCCACTTCCGACCGGGGGACCAAAAATAAAAAAGCCCACGTCCCGGTTGGGAGTGGGCTTTGTCACATAGCTCTTTCTCCCTCGAATTATAAAATTTCGAGGAGGAGGAGAAGCTGAATGTGTGCAAATGATTTCATTGTTAATTTTTAGACGATCTTAACTGACGAAATCTGTCAATTTTTTTTTAAGAATCGACTCAAAGAAACCAAACCATACAAACAACCAAATCCGATGGGGACAAGTAAGGTAAATGAAAGTTTCCAGCCGATTCCAATCGCAACGGTTATGACGATACTGAATAGGAAAAATAGAGAAAAAACAAAACCTGATATAGGAAGGTTTTGTTTGTCTTTTGCGAGAAAAAAGACAGCAATCGAAGGGCCAAGTGTATAAGAAAAGATCGTGAGACCCATTTCTAGAATTCCCTTTTCCCAAGTTTCGACTAGGAAGTAAGGGATGAGGCTTGCAAAAAATAATAGAACTCCAAAAAACAAAGATAAAATTCTTGGACTAAACCATTTGTCCATTTCCCAGTCTCTCGCCCAAGTCAAAGAAAGTGAATTGATCGTGGAACTCAAAGTAGACATGGCACTGGCAAGAATCGCGGCAACTAGGATTCCTAAAAAAGGAGAGGGAACTTCACTGATGATGAAATGGCTAAATACCTTATCGGGAGGAATTGATTTCCCTTCATAAAAAACATAGAGCAGAGATCCTATGCATAAAAAAAGTAAAAACTGAAAGAAAACAACAATCCCACTTCCTATTAAAATCTTTTGTCCAGAAACTAAATTTTTCGTCGCGATGACTCTCTGGACAAGCATCAAGTCTGTTCCATGGGAACCTATTGAGATAAAAGCACCACCAATGATCGCAAATAAGATAAAATAACTATTGTCACCGGTTTGGTTGTAATCAAAAACAAATACCTTCCATTTGCCTAAAGTTTCTAAATGTTGGATCTGTTCCAATAATGTTGTGGTACCAAATTGATTTACAATCAAACCAAGAGCAAAAATACCACCGAAAATATAAATGATCCATTGTAATACATCTGTAAATACAATGGCTCTAAAACCACCAAATACCGAATATATGATTGTTACAAAACTTAAAATGGAAAGAGCAATGATTCCTAATATCTCTGGAGAAATAGAAATTCCCATTCGTTCCATAAGAAAAGCAATGGGTAAGGAACTTACGTACAATCGAATTCCATCCCCTAATAGTCTAGAAATAGTGAATACAAATGATAATGTTTTTTGAGGTGATTTGCCAAAACGATTTCCGACATATTCATACACAGAAATGGTGTTACCAGAAAAATAGGATGGGAGTAGAAACAAAGCAACGATTGTCCTTCCAAAAATGTAACCAATCGCAATTTCCAAAAATCGAAAATCTCCTTTATATGATAAAGAAGGAATACTTAAAAAAGTTAAGCTCGATGTTTCGGTGGCAACAAGTGATAATAAGAGAAATACCCAATGGATTTCTTTTTTAGCTAAATAAAAATCATCTTCTTTTTGTGTGTTTTTTGCAAAGTGGAAGCCAAAATAAAATACGACTAAAAAATAAAATATTAAGACAAAAAGATCCCAAATCATAAATTTCCTTTATACTATTTTATACAATCAAACTCAAATTAGGATATTTCAAAAGAAGACGAAGCAAATCGGATCTCGTGATGATTCCAATAGGTAAATTATCGTCATTTACAATCGGTAAACAACCAATTCTTTCTTCTAGTAACACTTTAGTCACTTGCCTTATTTCTGCCCCTGGACTTCCAACTAATACTCGTTTGATCATGATATCTGATACAGGCATATCCCTTTCGTAGGATTTTGATTTATCTAATAAATCTCTGTCTGAAACAAATCCCACAATTTCTCCCATTCTCCCCGTGATCGGCAAGTGTCGGATTCCCTTTTCCAACATAAAGTCGAGACAAGTTTCAATGTTTTCCTCCATCCCCTTTGTGTACACGGGAGACGTCATCATTTCGTGGAGGAAAAATACCGGTTTTTCCGTCGGTCCAGCAGATTCTTTGTAAACATCTTTCGGATTTCTATGGAGGAAGGATCCAGTGGGGGAAGTCCCGGGTTCGCCATCCCCAATTTCACTTGGCGCCGATTGGCTACTTGCGTGAATTTTGGGGACACGGTCAGGGTAGGAAGTGGGTGGATTGGGAGAAATTCGACCGTCATGGATCCAAAAGAACATAATTATGCCCTACCTTTCTGAAAAGTTTGTCAAAAATAAGAAAAAACTTGCAAAAAACGAACAGTGATTTTTTATCCATCCTACATTTCCTGTAAAAAGTACCAAATGAAAAGGCAAAAACCCATGAACGAGAACTACCAAATCCTTTACCATGCATTGGAAACCGTTGCGTCCAAATTCCCAAACAAAGTTTCGTTTCGAAAGCGAAAGTCGCCTACCGAATTTCCTGGGATCAGTTTTGGAGAATTGAAGGAGTTTGTCGACCACTTGACTCTCGGATTCATCGACTTAGGTGTAGAAGTTGGGGATCGGATTGGTTTTTTCTGTGACGCTTCGGTCAATTGGCTACGCACTGACCTTTCCATTCTCACTGCAGGTGCAGTTGTTGTTCCTAGAGGGACAGATATTGTCAAAGAAGAAATATTATACATCCTAAACCATTCGGAAGCAAAGTTTTTGGTGGTTCAAAAACCAAAAGATAAAAAAAGAATCGAAGATTTGTTAGGTGAACTCCCGCATTTAAAACAGATTTTTGTTTTAGAAAATGAACAAGGTGAACTCATAGCAGGACCAAATTCAATTCTCTCGCTTGCTGAAAAAGGAAAAGATATTTGGAATTCGAATGGAAAACTAAACATAGAAAATCGAATCAAACAAATTGACCCTGATGCACTTGCCACTCTCATTTATACATCCGGAACTACGGGAAATCCAAAAGGTGTGATGTTATCTCAAAAAGGATGGATCACTGCCATTCGGAATACAATCGCAAGGTTAGATATGAATTCCAATGATAATGCAGTGAGTTTATTACCACCATGGCATGCATTCGAAAGAGCTATTGAGTATGCAGGGATCTTTCTTGGTTTGGATTTTTTAATTTCTAATATGACAAATCTCAAAGATGACCTTCGCGATTTTCGTCCTACTATTTTTCCATCAGTTCCAAGGATTTGGGAATCTGTTTACAATGGGATTATGGCAAAAGTTGCTAAAGAAGGAGGGTTCAAAGAAAAATTATTTCATTTTTTCTTAAAAGTCGGTGAAACTTGGGCAAAATATTATGCGATGTTTAGAGGATTTGAATTTGAAATCAAAAAACCAAATTTTATCATTTCATTCTGTAAACGTACATATGCGTTCTTAATTTTAATTTTACTCTCTCCTCTAAAACTATTAAGTATTAAAATATTTTCGACGATCCACAAAGCACTCGGTGGAAGGATTAGGATTTGTATTTCTGCTGGTTCCGCCTTACCAAGTGTAGTCGATGGATTTTTGTCAGCAATAGGTTTGAAAGTTTTGGAAGGTTATGGAATGACTGAAACTTCTGCTGTTGTTTCAATCCGCTCCAATACGAAACCTACAAAAGGAACAGTTGGGATTCCAATTGATGGTTATTCCATTCGATTAAAAGATGATACAGGAAAAATATTAACAAAAACTGGAGATAAAGGTACTCTTTGGATCAAATCCAAACAAATTTTAAAAGGATATTATAAACGACCAGAACTCAATCAAGTTGTGTTTGATGCAGATGGATTTTTTGATACCGGGGATCTTATGATGATTTCACATAGGAACGAACTTGTTTTTGCTGGAAGATCAAAAGATACAATCGCACTGATTGGTGGTGAAAACGTTGAACCAATTCCAATCGAGGACAAACTTTTAACATCTCCTTATATAGACCAGGTGATGGTTGTTGGACATGATAAAAAAACATTGGCTGCCCTCATTGTTCCCAACTTCGAATCTGTAGAGGCCAAAATACAAGGAATTTCAAAGGATAAAGCTAGCGATTGGAATACAAATCCTAAGGTAAGAGAACTATTTCGATCTGAAATCTCTAAAATCATTTCCCGTGAGAATGGATTTAAGTCCTTCGAAATGATACCTGCAAATAATTTCTATGTTGTCCCTCGACCTTTCGATCCTGACGTAGAAATGACTCGTACTCTGAAAATGAAACGAAATATAATTTCGGAAGTATTTTCAAAACAAATAGAAGGAATTTACCAATGATCAATCCAAAACTAAATCCATATCTGAATGATGATGAAAGAAGTTTTTACAATACTGTCTTTCAGTTTTCGGAAGAAAAAGTTTTTCCATCTTCGGAAGAAAGAGACGAAAAAGAAATTTGGTCTGACGAACTCTGGAAAGAGTTTTCGAAAGCAGGTTTAACAGGACTTACGATTCCCGCTGAGTATGGCGGTGAGGGTGCAAGTTGTTTGTTATGCTCCATTGCAACTGATGCATTTGCCTCAGGTTCACTAGATGGTGGAATTGGGTTGTCATGGGTAGCTCACCTTGTCATTGGAACTATGCCAATTGTGTTTCAAGGTACGGAAGCTCAAAAATCAAAATATCTCACCAAACTGGCAACAGGTGAATGGATGGCAGGTTTTGCACTAACTGAACCTGCATCGGGATCGGATGCGGCTTCACTCCTTACGAAAGCAGAAGAAGTAGAGGGAGGTTGGAAATTGAATGGATCCAAAACCTTCATCACAAATGGTCCGGTTGGCCAAGTTTTCATCGTAATGGCAAGAACTTCTGAGAAAGGCAGGGGACCAATGGGTATTTCCGCATTTATTGTGGAAAGTCATACTCCTGGTTTTAAGGTAAGTAAGGTTTTAAAAAAATTAGGCCATCATACTTCAATGACTGCGGAATTGGTATTCGAAGATATGATCATACCCAAGGAAAATCTCTTAGGACCACTAAACACTGGTTTTATGAGAATTGGTAAAGAAACTTTAGAGTGGGAAAGAACTGTTTTTGTGGCAGGACTTGCTGGAGCAATGGAGTTTTGTCTCAGGAAAGGTTTGCGTTACGCAAACGAACGAATTCAATTTGGAAAATCAATTTCAAGTTTCTATGGAATGAGAGATATTTTAGTCCGTAACTGGGTATACATTCAAGCTGCACGAAGGTTGATTTATTGGGTTGCAGAAAGAAAAGATAAAGGTATTCCATCACCTCTAGAAAGCAGTTTGGGAAAATTGATTTCTTCAGAACTTGCTGAAGATGTAGCAAAAGACACCGTACAGTTGTTTGCTGGATATGGATACATGAAAGAATACGCTGTTGAACGTTTTTACAGAGATGTAAAATTGGGGACAATTGGCGGAGGGACAAGTGAAATTCAGAGATCGATCATCTCTTCGTTGTATCCTGGTAAAGAAAAGTTCCAAAAAGAATTTAGTAGAATCGAAAATCCTAATAACGAATCAGATTTAATTCAAAATTTATTATTTGAGATTATATTAAAAATGGATGCGGAACCAAATCGAAAGAAACAACAGTCGATTGAATTTGCATTTGCCGATGTATTATCGGTATTCGTAATCCTCTATTTATCTGAAATTGATACTAAGAAAACGATAGATTCTTATCCAAAAGAAGAAAAAATGATAGATCGGAAGTTACTTTCGTATTATCTTGTGGGTAAGTATTTAATGTCCATGAGCCGATTGAACCCATATGTATCAAAAGAATTAACTGACCTTTGGGCTCAGTATACAAAATTGGGTTCTTCGATTGAAGAGACCGTTCATTCTAGATTTAGTATCCTCCAGGAGTTCGCCTAAATTGTGAAAGCAGCCGCCCGAATTGCAATATTTTATCTGTTTTTCGGGTATCTGTGGATTTACTTTTCTGATTATGCGATTTCATTATTTTCTTTATCACCAGAAGATACGAGAGAATTACAAAGTTTTAAAGGTTGGGGATTTGTCACTGTTTCCGCTTTTAGTATTTATCTTCTCCTTGAAAGAGAGTTAAAATACCAAAAAAAAGTTTTATCTGAAAAATTTGAATCGGATCAATTATTCCAAGTGATCCTAGAACGGATTGAAGATGCTGTGATTGTCTTCAATTTAGATACTTGGAAGATTGATTTTTTAAGTGAGCAAGTATGTCGATTATTTGAGATCAAAACCAAAGACATAATGGCAAATCCACAATTGCTTATTGATCGAGTGTTTGAAGGTGACCGGCAGAGGATGTCCAATATTTGGATCAACAGATTAAGGGAAAATCATACAGGATTACTTTATCGAATTCAGATGTTAGATGGGAAATTGAAATGGGCATTGGAACATCGTTTATTTATTCCCTCTAAAAATGGAAGTCCAAACAAAGCTGTTGCTGTAATTTCTGATATGACGAGTTATATGGAAAATCAGACAAAACTGGAGCAGTCGTTAAGAGAAAATGAAACTTTGTTAACTGAAGTTCACCATCGTGTAAAAAATAACTTAGCAGTGATCATTTCTTTTTTGCAATTACAAGTATATTCATCTCCACAAGAAACTGCAGATATTTTGGAACAAAGTATCGTAAGAATCAAAGCAATAGCACTTGTTCACGAGAAATTATATAGTGGAAAAAATTTATCTGGATTAAGTTCGGTTGATTATATCACTAGTTTAGTTGAAAATATCAAACTCATGTATATGAGGTCTGATATTTTAATCGAATTGGATATTCAAAAGATGGAATTTAACATCATTGATGCGATCCCAATGGGGCTTATGATAACGGAGATGTTAACTAACAGTTTTCGGCATGCCTTCAAAATTCCTAAGCCAGAAGCACAAATAAAGATTGAGTTTATTGTAAAAGAAATAGGTCAATTTGAATTAAAATATAGAGATAATGGAATTGGTTTTCCTCTTGGATTTGATCATCGAAAGGCAGAAACAATTGGATTGTCCGTGATTTTTTCATTGAGTAGCCAGCTAAATGGCCAAGAGATTGAATGTTCATCTAGTCCCAATCAGGGTGTTTTTTATCATTTTTCATTTTCACCCAAAAAAACAAATTCAAAATAATTAGAATCGAAAAAGGTTTGTATGTATAATAAAGGTAAAAGTTTTTCTGAAATCCAAATAGGAGAAAAAGCTTCTTTTACAAAAACAATTTCCGAAACAGATGTTTATCTTTTTGCAGGAATCAGTGGAGATTTTAATCCGTTACATGTAGATGAAGAATATGCAAAAACCACCAACTTTGGAACAAGGATTGCCCACGGTGGACTTGCGGCTTCATTGCTTGCTCCTGTACTCGGAATGAAATTACCTGGACTCGGAACCGTTGCATTAGAAACCACTACGAAGTTTCGTAAACCGGTTTATTTCGGAGATACAATCACGTGTTTGGTGGAAGTAGTTGAAAAAGTAGAACGAATCAAAGCGATCAAAATGAAAATTGTTTGGTCAAATCAGAAAGGGGAAGTCGTGAGTAAAGGTGAGACTTTGGTCATTCCTCCCGGTTGAGGAATTGGCCAACAAGTCCAATTTCATCTTCAACAAATTCACGGATTTCTTCCAATTCGTCTTCATCTAAAATTTCTTCTAATATCTCCTCTCCTGATTCATCTTGACCAATGCGCATAACGATGTATCCTGGAACCTCAGAGTCGGGATCATCCATTTCCACATTCACGAATTGGTATTCTTGTTCAGTATTTGGTAAGAATACCAAATAGTCATTTCCCATTTGTGAAAATGAGTAGAAAACTTCCCATTGGTAGCTGTTTCCTTTTTCATCCACTAAATCGATTTCTTCAGTAGATCGATTGGGTAAAAAATCATCTGCTTGGAATCCGAGATCTTTGATATCCATTAGCTAAAAAATTCCTTCTCAAAAGGTAGACTGTGTTTCTTTTTAAAATTACATTCTTTACAAGCTGGTACTAAGTTCGCTTTGACAGATTTTCCACCTCGTATAATAGGAATTAAGTGGTCCATTGTTAATTCTTCCACTTTGAATTTTTGCCCACAATAATGGCAAATTCCAGAAGCTCGTTTATTTTTCCACCAAGCAGTATTTTTAAGGTCCTTTGCTTTTTTTCGTTCCCGGCGTAATTCTTCATCGGTGACATCTGAAAAAAATGGCTCGAGAGGTGGTTCGGTCATAATTTAAAAAAATCTGTTTTTTTCTCTTCGTCAAGAAAAAGATGGATGAATGGGACGACTCATTTACCTGGATAATTTACGATCTTTTGCATTATTGCTTGGGATCGTTTTTCATTCCGCCATTGTGTATGCTGCCGATATCAAGTATGCCATCCAAACGGAAGATAGAAGTCAGATTTTATCTTATTTTTGTTATTGGATCCATAGTTTTCGGATGCCCATGTTTTATATGATATCCGGATTTTTTTCTGCCATGGTGATTGAGAAAAAAGGGATCAATTTTTATTGCGAAGGAAGATTCAAAAGAGTTCTAATTCCAACAATTTTTGGTCTTCTTTTTCTCGCACCAATCCAATACTTTTTAATGAATAAATTAAATTCACCGAACATTGGTTTAATAGAATTTTTGAGTTCATTTTTTACAAAAGAAAATTTTCAACATTCGCATATTTGGTTTTTGGTAGATCTATTTTGTTTTAGTATGATTTATGTTTTGTTACACAAATGGATTCATAAGTTATCTCATTGGAAACAATGGTTGGATTTGAGAGCTAGGTTTTTATTTTTATTTGGTCTTTGTTTCCTTTTTGTACTACTGACGCATACACAGATTGGGAAAGGGGAGTCTTATTATGGGATTTTTAAACTTACGTTTATGTATCAGTTTGTTTTTTTTCTCTCAGGAGTATTTTGTTATCATTGGAAAGATCTATTGATCTTACATCCTTCATCAAAATTCAAACCTATTGCCATTTTGATTTGGTCAATTATAGTGAGTATTGTCTTCATGGATTTTGAAATTACAGACCCACTATGGATCTACTTTTCCTATGTAAATCCTTGGTTTAGGTCAATCCATGTTTTTTTATGGGTTCTTTCCCCATTTTTATGGACAATGTTTTTTGTTTCATTTTTTGTGAAATGGGGGAATCAGGAAGGAAAAATTGGAGCTTATATCATTGAATCAAGTTTACCAATTTATTTATTGCACCATCCAATTTCATTAATTTATGCATACATTGTGAAAGACCTGCCATATCCATTGTGGTGCAAGTTTATCTTTCACAATTTGGTCGTGTTATGGTTCAGTTTTTTACTTTATGAATTTTTAATCCAAAGGTCAAAACCTTTGCGATTTTTGTTTGGTTTAAAAATTCGTTAAGTCTTACTAATTGCTTGGATGGATGAGGCAACAGCCGAATCCATACTCCCTGTATGTAACGCCAAGTGTTCACCTGCAAAAAACACACGTTCGAATGGTTCATTCCATACATCTTTGATTCCAAAACTTCCAGGTGGAAAGAGAGAAACAAAACCTGACCGACCTGTTGATTTTTGAAAACTATGAAAGTAAAATGGTTTTTCAAGAACAAGTTCAAAATTACCTAACTCCTCTAGAGCAGAGACCATTAGATTTTTTTTCTGACGTTCACTTCCTTTATCAAACAGGGAAGCTTTGTCTCCTGTTGTGATGGATGTGACAGCGGTTACATTTTGTCCAATGGCAAGGTCGGATACGTAAAAAGTTTCCGCGGCAGTAGTTGTGTGTTGGAAAAAATTTGTTAGACTTGCGTTTGATTTTACAAAACAAATGTTTTTTGAAATTTTACCTGTCTGCATTCTAAGTGCAGAATAAATCAAATCTTTTGGTAGTGTTGGAGTCCATTTGATTTCGAGCACTGCAGCCGAAGGAAGGGTGCAAACTACCAAATTTCCTTTGATGGTTCTTCCAGATGAAAGTTCTACATTCACTTGGTTTTTTTGTTGGGATACTTTGATTGCCGTTTCGCCTAATAGTAATTCTTGTCCTTTTAATTGTACCAAAAGGGATTGGATGATTTGTTCTGCTCCACCTTTTACTTGGTATTTTGGTTTGAGAGCGGATTGAAGTGCTGATAAGTCATCAAGTACAGATTCACTTGAGATTTGGTTCAAATCTGCTCCTAAAATGATCCGGTAGAGTTCGTTCATAGAACGAATTTCTTCTTCTGATAAACCTTGGTATCTTGCATAAGAAGAAAAATTGATTTTATCAAGCCCTTGTTTTTGGGAAGTTCCAAGTGATTTATGTAAGTCAATGACTTTATCCAAAGTATCAATCGAAGGGCCGGATATCTTATGAAGGTCGGTATTGTTTTTGGAGAGTGAGAATCTTTCAGATACATTAGCATTTGCAAGTTCTAACCCAAGTTGTTTGACTAAACTTTTTATGTCAGTTTGGTTTTCTCCTATCCATTCACCACCTAAGTCTTGTACAATTCCCAATTCTGAGTTTGTATAAGTAGATATCCTCCCGCCAAAATTTTCCCCTCGTTCAATGACTGTTACATCATATCCTGTTTGTTTGAGTAAATATGCAGAATAAAGACCAGACAATCCACCACCAAGGACGATTGCTTTTTTGGACCCAGATGTGCGAACTTTTGATTCTGATGTGACCACACCTGTGGATTGTCCGTAGAATTTTTTAGGGGAGAGGAGGGTTACTCCAGCGGCAGTAGCAGTCAAATTTTTTAGGAATGTTTTTCGATTCATAGAACTTTCCCTATTTTAACACCCAAAACAAAAAAGGCTAGAAAAATTACAAAAATAGAATCTATTGACTTTGGCTTTTTTATGCGAAATAGAAGATTTAAGTTTTCCTTCCCAACTTTTTCGTACATTTGTACATTCATTTTCTTTTTGTTTGTGCCAGGAATATTAGGTGCAGCTCCAAAAATCAATTTGGCAACTGAAATGTCTGGGATTTCTGTTTGGAACCAAGTGTTAGTTTTGGAAGACCAAACACAGTCGATACCCAACTCAACGATCGTCTCTGGTGAAAAGGATCATGAGTTCAAACCGCTCGTTTCCCCTAATCTGGGTTTTTCGCAATCCGTGTTTTGGGTAAGGATAGAAATTACAAATCCAACATCCGCTTTGATTCGATGGAATTTATTGTATGATTTCCCTCTGATTGATGAAATTCAGATTTTTGGCGAACCCATGCTAAAGGATGCCAAACGGGCGCTTGGTGATACTTTCATATTTTCAGAACGTAATGTAGATTATCGTAATCCAGTTTACCAATTGGAAACACAGGCAAATTCATCTTCTGTCTACTATCTAAAGATAAAATCAGAATCTACAATTCCTTTACTGTTAGAGTTTTGGACTGAAAAAGAATTTTATGAAAAATTGAATAAAGAACAAATGATATTCGGTCTATTTTACGGGATTTTGTTTGTGATGATTGCGTATAATTTTTTCATTTATATTTTTACTTATGAAAAAAGTTATTTGCTGTATTTATTTTTTATTAGTTCCATTTTTTTCTTTCATTTAGTTAACAATGGATTTGCGTTTCAATACATTTGGCCGAATTGGGTTTTTTGGGCAAATTATTCCTTACCGTTTTTTATTTGTTTGTCCTGCATCACAGGAATTATTTTCACCAATAATTACCTAAGTTTAAAAAAACACCTACCAAAAGTTTCCAAATTGATGTGGGTTTGGGTTGGGATTTTAGTTTTATTTTCCGGTGTTACTTTTTTCTTAAGTTACCGTATTGCGATGGTGACATCCATCTTGTTAACAGTTCCTACTGCTCTTCTGCTCGTTTATAGTGGTACATATACCTATTTAGCAAATGTGCGAACAGCAAGATATTATCTGATCTCATGGTTATTTTTTCTTTTAGGTGTTTTATTATATTCATTAAAAAGTTTAGGGTTTTTGTCGGACAACAACATCACTAGGTGGACTATCCAAATTGGGACTGCCTTACAAACCATTTTGTTATCACTTGGTCTTGCTGATAGAATCAATTTTTTAACTCGAAGCCTGAGGGAAAATTTACGAGATTTATCGCATGCCAAAATCAAAATTGAAGAATCAGAAAAACGATTTCGAGAAATTTTCCAAGGATCAGATGAAGTGATTCTCATGATGAACGAGGAATTCCAAATCATCAATGCTAACAGATCATTGTCCAAACATCTCGGATACCGCCTAGATGATTTAAAAAACAAAAAAATCACAGAGATTCTTTATACGGGTCGTGATCAAAAATCAGATTATAATGTGATGTTTGTGAATGACAAACTCACTGACCTAAAAATGACAGGATCGGCGATCAATTTTAAAACCGAACTCTCGCAAAAGTATGTGAAAGAACCAAAGGAGATGGTTTGTCGTATCCAATACATAGATTTTGATGAAACAAGGGAAGTGCTGATGACATTATCCCCTGAGTATGAAGATACCATCATCCAATTGATCGATTCTGAAAAAATTGAATTATCGATGAATAATTATTTACGTAATGCCGAACTTGTTTCACAAAAAATCACAGCGCAATTGGCAAAATATCTTTCAACAATTGAACAAACTGAAGTTAGATCCTCAGTTCGTGAAATTATCATCAATGCAGTCGAACATGGAAATTTGAATATTAGTTTTGAAGAAAAATCAAAAGCACTAACGGAGGGGAATTATTTAGAGTTTTTACAAAAGAGACAGGAAGACCCAAGGTATCGTCATAAAAAAGTGAAAATCGAATATTCGTTTAGCAGTGAATTTGTTGCCTTTCGGATAACTGATGAAGGGAGAGGGTTTGATCATAAAAAACACATGGAAAAATCTATTGATGATATGAATGAAGCACACGTGCAACATGGTCGCGGAATTTTAATGACCAAATCGGTATTCGATCGAATCGAATACAACGATAAGGGAAATCAAGTAAGTTTGATTAAGTTTTTAAATCGGAGTTAATTCCTTTGCCAGTCAAGAACCCACCACTCGTTCCATTCCTTAGAGTATAGAAGTTTTCCTGGTAAATGGCTTTGTAATAAACTTAAAAAATCGTCTTTTTTTTCAGTGATGATCCCTGAAAAAATAATCCTAGGTGCATTGATTTTTGCCAAGTGGCGGATGTTCTGCGATAATACGGCAAACGTGATATTAGCAATTGCTAAATCATAGTGTTCGTTTGATAATTTAGGATTGTCGATCCCTGATTCTTCTACAGTAAATTGAAAACCTATTGGGTATTCGTTTTCTGTCCAGTTTGACCAAGCAGCTTTTACAGCATTTGGGTCTATGTCCAAAGCAAAAATTTTGGAGACACCAAACTTTGCAAGACCGATAGATAAAATTCCTGACCCAGTTCCCACATCACAGGCGGATTGAAACGAAAACTTACCTTCAGAATATAAAGTATCCAAATGTTCTAAGATGAGTTTGGTGGTTTCGTGGTGTCCTGTTCCGAAGGCAACACCAGGATTGATAAAAAGTGGAATCCCTCCAGTGGGTTCCCATAAAGCGATGGTATTAGGCTCTTTTTTTTCCCAAGTAGGGATCACCCAAAGTTTGTTTCCAATTGGGAAAGGTTTGTAGTATTCTTTATATGCTTCTTCGTAATCTCTTGTCTCAATGATTCTAGATTCCGAATTAGAATTGTTAGGTGCATTTAATTTTAAAAATATTAAAATTTTTAATTCTTTTTCTACTTCATCCGTTTGTAAATAAATCCGTATATTTGTATTGTCACGGATTAGACCTTGGTCTTTTTCTTTGGGAGCTTCCCCATCAAAAAGGATTTCATAATACCCCGCACATTGTAAAGAATCTAGGAGTTCGTAAATTGGATCTGATAATTCTTTTGGTAAATTGACTTTTAGTTCTCTATATTCCAAACTTAACCTATTTCATCCGTATAATCCATGACTAGATACATGAGTGTTTCTTGGTCAGTTGGGTTGGAATATTCATGGGATACATCGGCCTTAAAGAATACTGAATCTTTGGGTTCGAGTTCGACTACCTTTTCGCCCACACGCAAACGAAGTTTTCCAGAAACCACAACTAGGTTTTCTGTTGTCCCTGTTTTATGTGGTTCTGCCACTTCATGACCGCCAGGTTTCAAAATGAGTTCGTAGAATTCTGTTTTGCGGTTACCGAGGAAAGGGAATAGGGCCCGACTCGCAAAAACCTTCGAGTTGGAATACAATACCTTTGAGTTTTCCGCTTTGAGGATATGGATACCGTCTTGGTTTTTTTCTTTGAGCAGTTCCGAAAAAGGAACGTTGAGTCCGTTTGCGATTTTCCATAAAACTGAAATGGTCGGTACTGATTTCCCTTGTTCAATTTGGGACAACATCGCGCGGCTGACACCACATCGATTTGCGAGTTTGTCCAAAGAAAATCCTTTGGTATGACGAATGAGTTTCAGGTTTTCTTTGACAACATCTGTTATATAGTCGCCTGATTCTGAAATGAGTTGATCTAATCCGTCACTTGTTTGTTCTACTTTACTGACCATTGACCAAGCGTCCAATATAACAGAGGTATTGTCAAGAAACTATCGATTTGGTCTTTCTTTTTTCTCTTCGATCACAAAGACGGGGGGTAGTTTCATCCCTTGTGGGAATTTTTTTTGGACTTCCTTTGCCGGTCCCCGGAAAGAAGTTTCATGGGCAAATGAGATCCCAAGCGAGAGGAAAATCCGGCGGTCATGAGGAAGGATTTTGGCCAATGTTTCCAAACAATGTTTGGCCCGGTATGGAGTTTCATAAAATGCCAAAGTGATCCCAAGGCCTAAGTATTGTTTGAGAGTGCGTTCTCTTTCTTTTTCCTCTCTTGGTAAAAATCCGAGGAATAAAAATGGAGAAGTAGCAAAACCAGAACTTGTGAGTGCCGAGACAAGAGCTGTCGGTCCCGGAGCGGAACGAACTTCTACGCCCATCTCCCAGGCCAAGGGGACAAGCCACTTCCCAGGGTCTTCTAGGCCCGGGCTACCAGAATCGGAGATGAGGCATGTTTTTTTGGTCATGGCTAACTTCATTCCAATTTCATCCATTTCTGCTCTCGATGTATGTTCGTTTAAGAGATCGAACGGTTTTGAGATTCCTAGTTTTTTTAAAAGAGTGGAGGTTGTCCTTTGTTCTTCTCCTAAAATCCAGTCTGCTTCTTCTAGCAACTGTTTGGTACGTGGGGGAAGGTCTAAATCATTTCCAATGGAATTGGATACTAAATACAATCGATTCATTTTATAAGTGTAGGGAAGGCAAAATATGGTTGGATCAGTATCCCTTGGGAAGAACAGGCTTTTACAAATTCTGGGTCACCTTTGTCAATTGCCACACCAAATTCTTTTGCTTTGTTTAACATTGGATAATCGTTAAATGAATCTCCAAATACCAAGTCTGGGTATTCACCGATCCGTTCTTCAATTGCTTTGACTTTTCCTTCTCCATATGTATAAGGTTCGATGAGTTCGTGTGTGTATTTCTTGTTCTCGTCTAACACTTGTCTCATTCCAATCACATGGGATTCGAAAACAGGAAAATGGTGAGCAATGGCAGCAATTCCTGGTTCTGGGGAAGCTGTCACAATGAACACTTTCCAATTGTGGTGGTTTAAGTATTGGATGAGGTCCTTCATTTCCACTTGGGGAAAAACACCTGACTCTTTATCCGGTTGGTTTACAAGTGCCCAAGCGCGCCTTGATACTTCATAATAATCTTCTTTCGTGAGTCCTTGGAAAATAAAGGAAGTCCAACGATACCCTCGTTCAATCCCAAACTCTTTTAATTGGTAGGCATATTCTTCCCAAACGAGGTGTTCCTTTTCTGAAAAACTAAGTTTGGAATGGTCTTTCCAAAGATGTTTATCACGAAAAAAAAGAGAGATGTCTTTAGGCAGAAATTGTAGGCCTTCCTTAATGAGTTGGTCCATGATTTTTTCACCAAAATCATTTCGGATCAGCGTATTATCAAAATCAAAACAAACAATGCCTGTTTTACTAGGGATGAGTGTTGTCAGACGGTCATAAATTTCATCCGTCCAACTGTTCTTTGTAAGGTGTGTCACAACTTCTTAGTCTGCAAATCCGACTAGGTTTGTGGCAACTCCTTCTTCAAAAGGAGTGAGAAAGTTTTCTGGATTTAAATACACATTATGGAATCGAACTTCAAAGTGGACATGCGGGCCCGTTGATTTTCCTGTGTTTCCAGAAAATGCAATGATCTGTCCTTTTTTGACAACATCGCCAGGTTTTACGAGTAACTCTTGGTTGTGTCCATACACAGTGTGGAAGTGGTTCATGTCATGATGATAAATTTTGACGGCTAGTCCATAATCACCACCCCTTCCTGCTTCCTCGACTACACCATCTGCTGCAGCAAGGACAATCGAGTTTTTAGGAATGGCAATATCGAGACCCGTGTGCCAAGTGTTCCAACGCCTTCCGATCCGAGAGGAAATCCGAGATTTGTTATTGGGAAGCACAGGCCAGATGAATTGGTCAATTGGTGATTCAATGGTTTCGCGAAAGAGTTCCTTCTCTTGGAGGTTTCGCATGTATTCAGCAGAATAGGGGAAAAAAATTGATCGTTTCAAACGTTTGAGATCGGCGTCAGTCAAGTGGTTGATTTCCATCACCTCCTGAGCAAGCACCCCAAACTCGGAAGCCTTTTCAAGAAGGGATTTTTTTTCAGCATTGAGATCCACCCAAAGTCCCCACTGGTCGTTATAACGTTGGAATACGTGGTTGTCCAAAAAAACAGGACCGTTTTTTTGTTTTTGGTAAGCCGCATAGGCCGAGTAGGTCACGACAAAGAGGATTAGGACCAGTATGATATAGTAACTGCGGTTTCGCTTCATCTCATTTCGCCTCAAAAACTATGGTGCAATGCCAAATTCTCACGACCCCTCGCCTGGTCAAGGCGAAGAGGCTGAAATCTTGCCTCAAACATGGCTTTTATGTGACATAAGAAAGTTCACCGCATTGGTGTCATTTCCTTTTCCAACTTGGGTAATATATATTAACGGCGTTCATTATAAAAAAAGGACCAGAGGGTATCTGATCCTTTCCTTACTTCTATCGTTGGAGCTAGGTTAGTTTAGGAAACAGCTTGGGTTTTCTGCTGGCCAGTCCGGTAGAGGTAAATCCCAGCTACGACTAGGCAAACAATCCCGATGGCATAATAGGCCCAACCCATATCGAAGTACCCTAGGACCAAAAATCCAAAGAGTAACCTGGAGATCTCCATCGCTCCGGCCCAGGATTTGTTTTCAATTAAGGCATTGATCGAGACGAGAGAGAGGGTCACCCAGATCGTCACAAGGATTTGAGAGACCAAACTGAATTTTGGAACAAAGAGTAAAAAGGCAAACGAGAGTAACAAAACCAAAACGAACCAAGTGGTCGTATAGGTTTTCACTTCTGAAGCAGGTTTTGGATCATACTTTTGGAACGTTGTAGGGCTCACCTCAGGGATTGGTAAAAATCCAGCAGCTTTTTGCCCTTGCCTTGGTATCCAACCTGGGGGTTTGAAGAACACAAGGATTTTGTCTAAAAAATATTCTGCTTGGAAAGACTGTTTCAGAAGTTCCCAGTAATAATGGAAATTGGCATATACCGGATTAAAACTCCGAAGGGGTTTTACCGTTCCATACACACATGGTTCCGTTTCTTCTCGGAACGTGCCAAACATGCGATCAAAGATGATAAAGATCCCTCCATGGTTTTTGTCGATGTAGATAGGATTGATCGCATGGTGCACTCGGTGGTGCGACGGAGTCGAGAGGATGAATTCTCCAATCTTTCCAATTTTACCAACGGCCTTGGTATGGACCCAAAATTGGTAAATCAAATTGATTTGGCCACTCGCCAGATACATCCAAGGGTGAAACCCGACGAGGGCGAGAGGTACATAGAAGATCCAAGAAACAAGACCACCGAGGCCTGTTTGCCTGAGTGCGACAACAAGGTTGTATTCTTCGCTATGGTGGTGGATGACGTGCCCTGCCCAAAGGAAATTCACTTCGTGCGCCAATCGGTGGGACCAGTAGTAACAAAAATCTTGGCCAAAGATGCACAGCACCCACGCCCAAGGGTTTGTCATTGCGAATTCAAAAAAACGGAAGTGCTCGTAAATGTAAAAATACGCATAAAGCCCCACACCTTTTTGGAAGAGACCCCAAATTTGGGAAATGATCCCTGTGCTTAGGTCTGCAATCGAATCATTCAACCGGTAGAGGTCTTTGTTTTTCCGGTAACCGATGTAAACTTCAATCCCAATCAGTAAAAAGAAAACAGGGATAGCAAAGGTAACAATTTGGGGGGCTTTGAAATTCTCGAACATAGCGGTGTAGATTTGACATCATTTTGACAAAATGTCAAGCAAATGTTGACCGAGATTCAGAAATTGTTCACGGTTCAATTCTTCTGGTCGTTTGGTCGGGGGGATTTGAGACCTAAGGAGTGCTTCGCCAAGTGCCTCACGGAATTTTGGATCATCGGAAAACGGAGATTCTCGCAGACTCACTTGGATTTGTTTTCGTTTGCCCCAAAACAATGTACGTAACATTCGAGACCAAAGTTCCACTTCAACATTTGATTTTGGAACCCAATTCAATTCCCCTTTCTGTTGTTTGGGGGTGAGTAGAATTAATGCGGAATGGATTTTGGGAATGGGAAAAAAACAATTTTTATGCACAGTTTTTAGGTATTTAACATCGCAGAAGGCAGATAAAAATACGGATAAGGAAGAAGTTTCTTTCACGAGTCGCTCTGCGAATTCCTTTTGCACCATAAAGATACCACCTTTGAAATGTTGGCAATGGATGATGAGAGTATTAATGATTTCTGTTGTTAGGTGGTATGGTAAGTTTCCAAATACAAAAACTTTTTTTGGGAATATGTGAAATAAATTTCCTAAAGCATCACCTTCATGAAGGGTAGCATTGGGGAATTTTGGTAAAATTTCATCTTTTGCCAATTGGATGTAAGCAAAGTCAATTTCAAATAAATCGGTTTGTTTTCGTAAACTTAAAATAGGATAGGTTAAGGTTCCAAGACCAATTCCAATTTCTGCCAGTGAAATATCTGGTTCAGTAAACGAAGGTTTTGCGATATTGACAATGTACTCTACAATGTTCTGGTCGATTAGGAAGTTTTGACCAAATTTTTTTTGAGCTCGGATCCCCTTTTTGTCAAAGAAGGTTTGGATTTGTGTGATTGTGGAGTAAGGGGATTTCAAATTGATCCTCAACGATGAGGATTTTCCAGGCGTTAGAAATCCCAAGTAGTTTTTGGTAGGTGATCCAATCTTTTGCTTCCTTTTTTTTCCAAGGTGGGAAATCCAAAACTAAATAACCAGTCCAATTATTTTGTGATCTTTCTCTTTCAGTTTCTTTCAATGAACGAATGAGACTGTTGATACGTTTCGGGTTTCCGTCAAATCGGAATAGAGAAAAACTCGGACTAATGTCACCTCCCAAATGATTCGAAGTTTTGATTTGGATTCCTTCTTTTGCCATCAGATTTCCAAAAGGAGATGCAGTTTGGTCATACCAGATTACTTCGCTGAGATTGTGTTTTTTTCTTAAACGTAGGACGGTTTGTAAACAGGATTCAGATTCAAATAAAATCTGTTTGATGGGAGATACTAAAATGGGTAGTTCCATCCGTTTGTGACGAGAACAGTTCCCGAATAAATAAAATCGATCACGAAGAGCCAACGTGAAGAATCCTTTTCCTTGTTGGAACACAAACGGTAATGCAAAAGAACGATTAAACCAGTAAGTAAATGGAAAAAATAAGATTACGATAGTGGTTACAATTCTACTTAAGAATTTTTTTTTGTGCCATTCAAAACGATGGAGTAACCATATAGAAAAAATCAAGATGACTGATAGTAGAATGAAAAATAGAGTTTCACCTTGCCAAATTTTGTATGCTCTTTCGGTCAAAGCAAAGGATTTAAAAAATTTCAAAAATATTGAAGTAAAAAAACATGCGGGTGACCAAAGGTATTCAGAAACAATAGAATACAGATCGTTAGGAATGATTATTTGGATCAATAGAGTAAAATACAAACTAGGAAGTAAGATTCCTGCCAATGGAACCAAACAATAATTGATCCAAACCCCTCCATAAGAAAAAGATTGGAAATAATAAACAAGTATTGGGAAACTACAAAGAGAACAAACTGTTGTGAGCGTAAGATTTTCTTTCCATAAGGATTTTGAATTTGGAAATATCATCTGATCCAAACTTGGTTTGAGATAAAAAATACCGAACACTGCACCAAAAGAGAGTAAAAAACCTATACTTAGAAAATCAGAAAACAAAAAGAAAGCAATACCAGCAGAGGATATTATAAGTAAGTCACTAACTGCAATTTTGCGATAAAACAAAGATGAAACTAAAGTTAAAAAAACAAACAAATACGCTCGGACAAAGGAAACAGGAAAATTCAAAACAAATAGATATAAAAATCCAAAACCAAGTGAAATTAGAATCGAGATCCAGCGGTGTTTGATAAAAATAAGGTTCCCTAAAAATTGTAGGCTTCCAATAAAAATACCTAAGTGTAGCCCTGAAGCAGCAAACAGATGTAAGATTCCAGATTCTTTTGCTAATTCTTTGAAGTCTCTTGGGATTTCTTTTGTGGAACCTGTAAGTAAACCCATTACGATACGAGTTTCAAAAGGTGAAAGTGGTGATTTTTGTAATTCTTCTCGCAAAAAATTGCGAAAGGTTGGATTGGGTTGTCTCGGGTTTGAGATTTGATTGGTGTCAGCGAAAAGTAAAAAGAAAAAGGAAGCAAGGATGGCATAAAACATTTTTCTTTCAAAAGGTTTTGTCAGTTTTGGTGGAAGGAAAAGTAAGAGAGACACCAAAAGGAAAAGAAAGCTAAAGGCTGTGCCATAAATTCCCGGTATCTTTGTGCCGATTTTTAGGATCGTCGCTTGCAGACAAATCCCAAGACAAAACCAACCAAGATTAGAATTAGGAAGAAGTTTTGTATTGACCCTCACATTAAGTGAGGTTTGAAACATGGAATTTTGGTTGCGAGAATTTTAAAAAGGATAAATCCCTAAGGTTCTCCGCACTTCATCCAATTTTTTTTCAGCCACTTCCATGGCTTTTTCCTTTCCCGATTTTAAAACCGAATGCACATAATCTAAGTTTTGTGTGAGTTCTTCTCGTTTTGATCGGAAAGGGGCAAAATGTGCCAGGATTGCATCTAACAGGTCTTTTTTGAGATCCCCATACCCAAATCCACCGTTTGTGTATTTTAGTTTTTGGGTTTCTTTTTCCGAATTGGATAAAAACAAGGAATGGATTTGGAAAATCATCGATTCTTCTGGGTTTTTTGGTTCTTCGATGGCTTTCGAATCACTGACAATTGACATCACTTTCTTTTTGATTTCTTTTTCGGTTCCAAAAAAGTCGATCGTGTTGTTGTAAGACTTGGACATTTTTGCACCATCCACGCCCGGAACCGTTGCCGTGTTTTCATCGATGTCTGGTTCTGGGATGGTTAAAACCGAACCGAATTGTGAGTTGAACCTTTCAGCAATATCACGTGCAAATTCCAAATGTTGTTTTTGGTCTTTTCCTACAGGGACTTTTTCGGCAGAAAATAGTAAGATGTCACTTGCCATAAGGATAGGATACGTAAAAAGTCCAGCTCCAGGAACAAAACCTTTGGCTACTTTGTCTTTAAAAGAATGTGCAAGTTGTAATTGAGAAACCGTAATTGATTGTGATAAATACCAAGTGAGTTCTGTGACTTGTGGCACTTCACTTTGAACCCAAAACACAGTTTTGTTTGGGTCAACACCAAGCGAAAGTAAGTCGATTGCACATCCTAATGTATATTCTTTCAGTTCTTCTTTAGAGCGAAACGTTGTGAGTGCATGAAGGTTTGCAATAAAAAGAAATAATTCTTCTTTGGATTGGTAATCTAAGATTTTTTTGATCGCTGAAAAATAATTTCCTAAATGTAATTTCCCAGAAGGTTGTAATCCAGTCAGGACTCTCATCATTCTCCTTCCGAATCAGAAAGATCAATTGGATCTGAAGTATTATTGTTTTCAATTGATTCGTCTTTTTTGTTTTCGACACTTCCTTCGCCATTAAAAGTAGAGTAGGTAAGTCTTTCGTATTCTTTATTTAATTTGATGAGTTCTTGTTCTATTTTTCTGTGGGCAGTGAGTTTTGAAGTAGTTGCTGGATCTTTAAAAATCACTGCATAATTGTATAAGTATTTTGTGAATTGAATGAACACATCTTCCACTTTCATTCCATTAATTCTTTCTTTTGCGACCACAGCTTTGTCATAATGTGGGATGAAACGTTGAGCTATTTTTACTTCTTCGATGACTTTGTCTTTTGTAGAAAGGATTTTGTCGTTTGTTTTGCCTTTTGATTCAGTAACCTTTGCCATCAAATGGTTTTCTACTATGATATTGAGTTTGCCGGCAAAACTTCCAAAAAATTCGGATGCATCTTGTAAAGCTTGTACGATCGTACCTGCAATTTGGTCATTTGCCGCATTACCAGTGCTATAATCCATTCCATATTGTTGGAAACTATATTGGAAACTTGGGAATTTTTTGTTAAAATTGTCTATGGTTCTAACGAGTGTATTGAGTGCGTCGATTTCATTGCGAAATAAACCTGGTTGGATTATGAGGAGTTCTTGGTTTTGGTTTTTGTCTCCTAATCGCACATAACCTTCGATTAGGTTGATATAAACAGTTTGTAAGTCACGGAGTAATAAATAAACAAGTCTGTGAGGTTGTGATTTGTAACTATTTTTGACGGTTTGGCTTTTTGCCGATTCAGGCATATGATGAGCCATATAATCGTCTACTACCACATTCAAAAAATCGAAACTAATTTTTCCTTTGTCATCAATGGAAAAATATCGTGTTCTTAAATTTTGAAGTTCTTCTTTTTTAAACGTTCTTGTGTTGATGTCGTCTGATAATTTTGCAACAGTGATTTCTACTTCTTTTTGAATTTCACGAGCTGCTTGGAATTTGTGTTCTTGGATGGGGGGAACACGTAAGTCCGTTACAATTTCAGGCCATGTAAACATTTTCTTTTTGGCAACAATGTAAAACGCGGTAATTGCATCGGATAACTTTGGTTTGTTATTTTCTAAATTGAGAGCATAATTCACACCTTCCATGATTTTGTTTAGTTTTGGTGTGAGTTTATCATCCATTTTTACGATGTCAGGTAAATTGGATAATATAATATCTCTAGCATCATCTCTTTGCAAAAAACGTACATAAAACATCTGCATTTTTAAAGATCTTTCTAAAAAGATATCTGCAGAAATTTTATCCAAGATAAGAGCATCTAGAGATGCAAAGGAATTAAAAAACTTATTAAAATTATTGATGATATTGTAAACGAGTGGAGTCCAAATCCTCCAACCTTGTTGTTCGGAAACGCGAAGGGCTTGAATGGTGGGAATAAGTACATCTTCTTTGAGACCACGGAAAATCTTTTCTACATTATTCGAAATGGTTGGGTTACGACCAAATAATCCTATATCAATGGTTCCTGTTTCTTTGGCAAATTTTCCAATGGAACTATTGGCATTATTTCCTCCACCAAAGAGACCAGCAAGAAGCCCACCACCTTGTTTCTGTTCGATGGCTTTTTTCCGAGCGGGGTTTTGTTTTTGTTTGGCGGTGTCGATTGTGACCAAGTCACTGGAACGTTTGGGTTTTGGTTCGGGTGTAGATGGCCTTGAGATTACTTCTCTTCGCGGTTGTTCCTTTTCGGGTAAACCTCTGTCACGACTATCTTCTTTTTTGGGTTTGTTTTTGTTTTCGTAGTCTTCATCCACTTTGCGAATGAGGTCGATACGTATGAACACATCATTTGATTTTAAGATGGCTTCATCAATGAGTTGTTGGTGTTCGGGAGTCCTTGTTTTGCGGTATAAATCCGCAAACACACGATGTGCTTCTGTACGTGAAACTGGTGTCACAATCACTCCTTTTGGTTGAGAGGGTTCTCAACAATCTGTGAGCTTGTGGGAGGTTGGAAGTTAAAAAGTCCTGTTCCGAGACCAATATTGGTCGCAATGCCAGAAAAGGCAATTTCTGTGATTTCATCATCGGAACGTTTCATTTTGAGTACACGGGGGAGGTCGTTATCTGAGACGACTAAAATGATTTCATTATAACGTTTGGTTGTCGACGTGAGGCGAAAGGTTCTGCCACTGACGGTAACGTTTTCGTAACCAGAAAGTAAGCCACCAAGTCCACCGGAGACACCTTTTAAGTCTTGTTTCCCTGCAATTGAGGAATCTGGATTATAAAACCATAAAATACGGCCATTGGAAGAGATGATCCTTCCATCGCTGAACCGAACATGGAGTTGGTTTGGACTTTTGTAGGAAACAACACCTGTTAAGCCACCATTTAAGGTCACAGAAGCTCGGAAACTTTCAAGGGAGTTCATTCTGCCAATAACGGCGTTAAGACGGTCTCGTCCATCCTCTGCCCAAAGGGAACCCAATGAGGCAGAGAAAAGGAGAACAATCTGGATTTTGAGAAGGAAATTTCTCAAAGTAAGATGGTTCGTATTGGGAATTAACCCAATACTTTTTTGAATTCAGAAGTGAGTGCAGGCACTACTTCAAACAAATCAGCGACAACACCGTAAGTTGCTACTTTGAAAATAGGAGCATCTCCATCTTTGTTGATCGCAACGATGTATTTGGAAGATCCCATACCCGCTAAGTGTTGGATGGCTCCGGAAATTCCACAAGCGATGTAACAGTTAGGGGAGACAGTTTTACCAGTTTGGCCCACTTGGTGTGAATGAGAAATCCAACCAGCATCAACAGTTGCACGAGAAGCACCAAGAGCAGCGCCAAGAGTGTCAGCTAAGTCTTGGATGATTGGCCAGTTTTCAGGTCCTTTGATTCCACGACCACCAGATACGATGATAGAAGCATCAGCTAACTGCACTTTGTTTCCACCAGAAAGGTCTTTGGAAAGTGATTTTGTTCTCACTTCGCCAACAGAAGCTCCCGATTTTTCAACAGCACCAGCTCCATCTTTAGGAGTTACTTCTTGTGAGTTTGCACGCACAGTGAACATTTGGATGTCTGAAGAAACTTTAAAGTTTGCGTAAGCTTTACCAGAGTAAATTGGTTTTTTTGCTACTACTTTTCCACCGTCAACAGAAAGAGCCACTGCATCCGCAACGATTCCCGCATTTGCTTTGATCGCCACTCTTGCAGAGTATTCTTTTCCTTGTGCGGAGTGTGGCATCAGAACCACCGCAGGTTTTTTCTCTTGGATCACGGCAAAAATTCCGTTTGCATAACCTTCTGGTGAAAATTCACCAAGGTTTGCACCAATCACTGCATCAGCACCAACTGCTTTTAAATCACCAGCAAACGCGTCAACGTTGTCAGTGATGATAAGTGTATGAACTTTACCACCGATTGCATCCGCAATTTTGCGAGCAGCAGAAGTGAGTTCTTTTGAGATTTTTTTAAGTTCGCCGTTTTTTAATTCACCAACTACTAAAACATCAGCCATGTTCGTCTCCTTAGATGACCTTCGCTTCTTCGCGAAGAGCTTTTACAAGTTGAGATGCAAAACCTTGTGCATCTGCTGCTTCCAGTTTTCGACCAGCGATACGTGGAGGAGGTGGTTCGAGAGATACTACTTCGAGTTTGGAACCAGTAGCACCTAGTTCTTCTGGTTTTTTCACATCGACTGGTTTTTTCTTCGCAGACATGATTCCTTTTAAACTTGGGTATCTTGGTTCGTTCAAACCTTTTTGTGCAGTCACTGCTAGAGGAGCAGAAGTTTCAACCACTTCAGTTCCACCTTCGATTTCACGAGTGGCAGTTACTTTGTTACCGTCAAACTCAAGTTTGAGGGCCATAGCTACGTGAGGGACATTCAATCTCTCTGCAATTTGAACCACAACTTGTGAGCTGTCAGTATCGATTGATTGACGACCACCGATGATTACATCTGCATTTTCAGCTTTGATGAAATTAGCAAGGAGTTCGGAAGTGTATGTAGAGTCAAAAGTTACATAGTCATCCACTTTTACATGAACGGCTCTGTCGACTCCCATTGCGTAGGCAGTGCGAAGTGCTTCTACGACACGGTCCGGACCGAGGGAGACAGCGATGACTTCTCCACCGCTTTTTTCACGAATTCTAATTCCCTCTTCGATAGCGAATTCATCATAAGGAGAGATGATCCATTTTACGCCAGCTTCGTTGATCGACTTGTCACCGACCTTGATATTGGTTTCCGTATCCGGAACCTGCTTTACTAGAACAACAATTTTCATTCCTTAACCCCGTTTTCGTGGATTACCTTAAGACCAGAAAACGAGAGGGAAGTCATAAGGGAAGTAATTTATTCTCGGAATAAGCTGTATTTGGACCAATTATAGGCCCAAATGATCCATAGGATGACCACTAAGACGTTTGCGTCGGATTTGAGGTAGAAATAGAATCCGATGTTTAAGGGAAGGAGGAGGAAGAGGAGAAATGCCAAGAGCAGGACCAAGTGGGGTTTTGATTTCCAGTGTTTTCCAGCAGTTTGGATTTCCACAAGAAGGTTTCCTTTGGGGCCTTCTGCCAAAGCCCGGAAATGGAATGAGTAAAGAAGGCTAAATAGTAAAAAAAGGGCAAGATGCAAAATGAAAAACAACATATTCCCAACCTTATTTTTTAGGGGAGTCCAGAGAAGAAAAAAATGATCTGAGGGACAAACATAGGGAGGTAAGAAAGTTCCGAAAGGGTTTTTTTTGAGGAAGGGGATCGGGAACTATAAAAAACAAATAGTAACCAAAGGTAAGAAAGTGCCATTCCAAGGAAAAACTCAAAATCCAAGGTATGGAATCCATATTGGAATGTAAGGATTACAAGTCCCAAAAATAAAAAAATAGATACCAGTCGATCCATCCATTTTTGGCTGACCCAAAGGTTTAGAGTGAAGGTGCCTTGTTCTTTGTCCCATTCACGGTCCATTTGGTAGGTGATGAGAACATTGTTGAACACATGGAGGGAAAAAATAAAAACAATGGTGATGTGTTGCATCGAATTGGGAAAGGGGAGTAATATCCCCCAAGTATAAAAGAAAGTAACCAAAAATTCCTTCGGCACGGGTGAAAGGTTTGTGACAACAAGGAACAAACAGATTGCAAAGGAAAAAAGAAAGGCAAAGTTTTGTTTGATGAAAGTCCATTCGGATAAAATTGCCAAACCACCAACAATCAGGATGGAACCAACGATTATCGATTGGATCAAAATCTCGTTCTGTAAATAAAAAATTGATCTAGATGATTTTTGAAAGGTTTTCTTTTTTGCATCCCAGTAGTGATCTAAGAGATACAATGCCCAAACTGAAATTAAATAGAATAACACAAGTGAGAAATTCATTGTATTCCGAAAGTAGAATGAAAAATAACTTAAGTTTGCAAAAACAGATATTACTACATCGAAGGCAAGATAAGAAACAACCAACGGAGTCCGATTTTGTTGGGTCATTCGGAACATAGTTCATAGATTACAAAGAGGAATCCTTTGGCAAAAAGAAAATTCCCTTGCCACAAAATCTGAAAAGAAAGGAAACTGTATGCCAATGTTTCGCTCCATTCGTAACGCCATCTATTCCGTATATTGTATCCGTGACCAATTCCCAAGGTATATGTCTGATCTTCTGACGGAAGAAGAAGCCATGGGTGCTTTATTTGCGGTTCGGTTTCGGTATGTGATTGGGATTGCTCTCCTTGCAAGTGCGACTGCGAATCTGAGCAATATTGATACCATTTGGGGTTATTTGGTCAATTATATCGCCATTGGTATGTATTTTTTGAATACATTTGTACATTTGCATATTCTGAAACAAAAAGATAGCAGATGGAAAACAAAGTATGACTACATCAGCCTTTTTGTGGATAATGTGCTCATTACGATGACAATCCTCAATTGGTATTGGATCAAAGGCCATGGGAATCCGAATTTTTTGGTCAAAACTCCACTGATGGTTTTTTATTTACTCCCTCTTTCTTTGTGTTTGTTCCAATACCGATTTTCACTAGTTGTTTTTTCATTTGTTTGTTTTTTAATCAGCTATTATTCGTTTATTGTTTTGGCCTTACATGATCCAGATGCGATTGCAAGTTTAGACTGGTATAGTTATGTGTTAGGTGATGAGATCATTCTCTCAGATGCTTTGGTTTCCAAACCAGTGATTTATTTGATTTTAGCATTTGCCATCTCCTACGCTATTTTTCGTAGCTTAAGGATGTTACTAAAATTTGCAGCTTCAGAAACCCAAAAAACCACACTCTCTCGTTATTTTTCGCCTGACTTGGTTTCTGAAATTGTGTCGGACCCAGAAGTGCTTGGTAGAGGAAAACGCCAAAAAGTCACAGTCCTTTTTAGTGATATTCGTGGGTTCACTCAGTTTTCTGAACTACTCGATCCAGAAGAGTTATCAATTTTTTTAACGGAATTCCGAAGGCGCATGGTGCGAGTCATATTCCAAAACAAAGGCAGTTTAGATAAATTCATTGGTGATGCCGTCATGGTAACCTTTGGAACACCACTCCCTTCGATAATTCCAGGTGAAGATTCCATGAATGCAGTGAATGCCGCAAAATCAATGTTAGAGGAGCTAAAAACTTGGAACGAAGAGAGAAAATCTATCGGTCAAGTGGAAATCCGAATAGGCATTGGAATCCATACAGGCGAAGTATTTTGTGGGAGTATCGGTTCCGAAGAAAGAATGGAATATACAGTGATAGGTGATACTGTGAACACAGCCTCAAGGATTGAATCAGCTTGCAAACAAATTGGATCTCCTCTCATTATCTCAGAATTGGTTTGGAATGAAATTGGAAACCCAAGTGAGTGGGTAAAAAACGAAGGGATTTTGTTACCAGGTAGAGAACAAAAAATTAATCTATATGCAATACAAAATCATTTTTAATTAGATGTTTAGATTGAGTTTATAGACCGCTTCATGTAAGGCAGGGTTTAACTCTGGATCAATGGTATAAATCACACGCGTAGTCCCTGCTTGTAATGCCAAATCCATAATCGCTTTTCTTCTATCGATTTTGATGCTTTTTAAATCAAAATCTGCTATTTTGAATTTGATTCCTTTTTGGAAGATTGGATTGATGCTACAAATTCTTTGGAGTTTTGGTCTTGTTTGGTAACGACCTACATCAAGGACAAGGCAAATATCAAAATGTGCACGTTTTTCAGAATCAACTGATGCAGTGATGACAAAATCTCCAAAATTAATGATGTTTTCATTATTCGTGAGAGAACTTCCAACATAATCTAGTAAGTGTCGTATGTTCTTATTGCTATAAGAAAAAAACGAATCATTTAAAATCATTTTGAGAGCTGTTGATGATTTAAATGCGGGCCGCCAAGGTTGGTTTGAGGTAAGAGATGCATATTCACTTGCAAGAGATAAAATTGCAATGTCTTCTTCGAAACTTGAAGTAGTGACATTGTTCTCTTGTAAATGGAGTTGGAGTTCGATGTCTTGTGTTATCCTTTCTTTTCCCACTTCTTTATTGTATTTATCACGAACTGACATGAGTTTGGTGAAAAGGGAACGAGGGTCTGGGAAATTGTTATTCACACCATTACCGCGGTAAGGCCTGTGGTGGTTTAAAATCAAAGTTCTCACATGTGATTCCACTTCCGGTGCTGGCAGTGTCATGAGGTAACTGATGATGGGGTGTTGTTGGACAACGGCATACTCTTCCTTGGTCAGTTTGGGAGCTTGTTTGACCTCAAGTCTTGAGTATCCAACATCCATTAGGTAACTTGCCATCATAAGGCTTAAGTGGTCTTTTTTATTAGATTCTTCCTTACCTTCATTGACAATCTTACGTGTTCGAACTTTCATTCCCATGGCGACAACAGTTCTTTTGGTCATCAGTTCTGATTCAACAGAAACTCCTGCTACACTTAAGATTTCCAAAATATTAAAGATCCCAAGTTCAAAATCAGGGTTACTTGTAAAGTCTGTGAGAAGTTCGTTCACTGAGTTTTGAACAAAGACTGCTTGGTCAGAGGAAAAGGAAGTTTTTCTTAAATCTTCAATGAGCGCCTGAGATTGTTTGGCAAACCTTGCTGTTTTTTCTATATCAAATAATTTTGTCGTTCTTCCTGGCTCTAAATAAGGTTTTTCAGAGCCATTTGGTTTTGTTTTTTTAAGTTCGGAAATGAGAAAGTAAACCCCTTGCATTTCAAACTTCAATAGTTTTCCAAAATCAGCTTCCGTTGGATTTCTTTTTTTATGAATTAAAATTTGACCGTCTTTATTATATAAGTCGAGAGGTATGTTTTGATTTTTACGGAAACTATTTAATGATTCTTCGGTTAACTCAAATTTGGCGAGCTTATCTCTAGGTACTATATTTGTATCGTTTATGCTCATTGGAATCTACACTCATTCAATTAGAAGAAAATTTCTGAATGTTTATGCGATGATGGTTTATCTTATATTAATTGTAAATTCATTCCTTAGTTTTGTTATATCTTTTTATTCTTTAGGGAATTTCCGTAAGTAGTAATACTAAGATGAAGTAGTGGATGTTTCCTTTCGTTAGTGAATTGTAATAAGTATATAAAAGATGTGTCAGGTTCGATACATCTGCTAATTAAAGTTAGTTTATCTACTAGAAGGTGATTCTTTTTGCGAGATTGAGTCTTTAATATTACGTTCGTTTTTGAAACAAAATGATGGAAACGATTGCATTTTCCTCTGATTTTTTCGTTTACAGGTTCAGGAAAAGTACGAAAAAATCTTCTTCATGAGTATCGTTACGACAAAAAAATCATCTTTTGATTTATTTAATCCAACTGAAGATCACTTAAGCTTAAGGCAATCCGTTGCTTCCTTTGCCGAACGTGAGCTAGACGAACAAGCAAAAGAAAATGATGAAACAGAATCATTTAATCATATGTTATTCAAACGCCTAGGTTCCGAACTTGGAATTTTTGGAATCACTGTTCCAGAAGAAGATGGCGGGCATGGACTTGATCCACTTGCATCGGTGATCATTCATGAAGAGATGAGTCGTTTTGATCCTGGATTTACTTTGTCTTATTTAGCTCACGAAGTTTTGTTTGTGAATAATTTCTTTTATAGTTCCAATGCATCCCAACGAAGTCGTTATCTGAGTAAAGTCATCACAGGGGAATGGATTGGTGGGATGGGAATGACAGAACCTGGTGCAGGGACTGATGTTTTGGGTATGTCAACGCAAGCAGTGAAAAAGGGTGACCGTTATATCATCAATGGTGTGAAACAATACATCACAAATGGTTCCGTGGGACAAGTATTTGTATTGTATACAAAGTTGGATAAAAACGCCAAAAAAATGACATCATTCGTGATCGAGTCGTCTTACAAAGGTTTTTCGGTAGGTAAAAAAGAAGAAAAAATGGGAATGCGTTCCTCGCCTACCACTCAACTAGTCTTCGAAGATATGGAAGTCCCAGAAGAAAACTTACTTGGAGAAGAAAACGGTGCCATCACACATATGATGCGTAATTTAGAAATCGAACGAGTGACTCTTGCTGCACAATCGTTAGGGATTGCTCGTCGTTGTGTTGATATTATGTGTGATTACACGGTTCGCCACAGGGAAGCTTTCGGTAAAAAACTAATGGAGTTTGGACAAATCCAAAGATTGGTAGCTGAATCTTATGCAGATTACCAAGCAGCAAGAGCCCTTGTTTACCAAGTGGCAAGTGAACTAGGACCAGATGTCAGAAATTCACTTGGAGCAGCCTCCGCAAAACTTGTTGCTACTCAGATGGCTGAGCGAGTTTCGAGAAACGCGATACAAGTATTAGGTGGTTATGGTTATTGCCGTGAATATCCTGTCGAAAGACTTCACAGAGATGCAATCCTCCTAAGTATTGGTGGTGGAACAAACGAAGCGATGCAAAAAAACATTGCGAGTGACTTAAAAAAACTTTGGTCTGAGTGAACTAACAAACTGATTTAAAAAAACTTTTTCCCATTCGATTTTTGATTCCAGTCTACTGGATAGATGGAAAAAGAATGGGATGTCATTGTCCTTGGTTCTGGCTTGGGGGGCTTAAGTGCTGCCTTGGCCTTTGCCAAAAAAGGCAAACGTGTTTTGGTCCTTGAAAAAAGTATTTCTCCTGGAGGTTGCGCCTCTAGTTTTTGGAAAAAAGGTTTTTTATTTGAATCGGGTGCCACGACACTTGTTGGATTTGAAAAAGGACTCCCTCTCGATAGACTAACAAAAGAATTCGGACTTAAGTTCCCTCTCATTCCATTAGAAAAACCAATGTTTGTCCATATGAATGGATCTGAAATCGAAAGGTTTAAAGATAGAAATTTATGGATCAAAGAATCGTTACGAGTATTTGGTGGCGGACTGCGAATGAAGATATTTTGGAAATTATGTTTTTTTGTCGCAGATCAACTTTGGAATCTATCCGCCCGTTACAAATGGTTTCCTTTTCGTAATATTGGTGACGTATGGAAAACATTATTAGTGTTTCGACCATCTGACCTACTTATTTTTCTATTTTCGTTTGTTTCCGTACGATTTGTACTAGTATGTTTATGTTTGTCCCAGAACAAAAATTGGAATCAATTTTTAGATGAACAACTCCTGATCACAAACCAAACCATTTCTCGGAATGCACCGTTTCTAATGGCAGCAGCAGGACTCACGTATCCCAATTTACAAAACTATATTGTATCTGGAGGGATGGTGGAACTCTCCAACACAATGATTCAACGTTTGAAGGAATGGGATGGAGAATTTTCCACAAAACAAGAAGTCAAAAAAATTACTAAAAAGAGTTACGTGAATCAAAATGAGTCTGCCAACTCACAAGCGATTGGTGGTGATGGATTTCATGACTCAACTCAATCTTTTTATTGGGAAGTGACGGCTAAAAATCGAGACCACTCTGTATTCAGAGCACCCATTCTTGTATCAAACCTACCAATTTGGAATTTAGCAGAACTCACAGACAACCTTCCTCGATTGAATGAGAAAACAAAGAGAATGGAAAAAGGGATTTGGGGTGCGTTTACGATGGGAATAGCGATCAAAATCAACGAGAAAAATGAATCTTCTGTAAGTGAATGCCTCCACCACCAAATCCATTTAGAAAGGGCTTTGCCTTATGGAGGTGGTACATCTGTCTTTGTTTCTTTGTCACATCCAAAAGATCCCTCTAGGTCAAAGGACCAAATCCGGATTCTCTCACTCTCTACCCACATACACAACCCAGAACTTTGGGTCCGAAATAACGACTATCCTAAAAAGAAGCAGGAGATTGAATCCATTCTCCTTTCTGAATTAGAAAAAAGATTCCCTTGGTTTTTACGAGAAAATCTTCAATTCTACCATTCTGCAACACCTGTTACATGGCAAACATGGACTGGTCGCAAGTGGGGAAGAGTGGGAGGAATTCCAACATCTTATTTTTTTAATCCCTTTCGCATGTTTTCCAATCGATCGGAAGATCCAAGTCTCCTGTTAACAGGAGATACAGTGTATCCTGGACAGGGGATCCCAGCTGTAGTGCTTGGTGGTCTCAATGCCGTAGATCAATTCTACACAAGAAAGAGAGGTTGATTTTGAAGCCGAATCTTAGAGCCTGGGCGAAACGATGGTTCGCTTACCAAAGATTCATATCAAAGTACCAGGCACTTCCGCCAATTTAGGACCCGGTTTTGACCTTATGGGTCTTGCCCTTGACTTACATAATGAATTTGAATTCCAATTTTCGAAAGAAATCACAGAAACAAAAACTGAGTTAAAAAATGGGCAAACTTTACCTTTTTCAAAAAAGGAAGATTTGGTTGAACAGTCTTATAAATCTTATTTTGCAAAATTTGCACCAAATATTACTCCTCCACCTTACCATTGTAAAATGACGCTTTCCTTACCATTGAAAGGTGGGCTTGGTTCTAGTGCTTCTGCAATTGTTGCAGGGTTATGTTTGGCAAGAGAAGTTCACAAACGATTGGATGTAGTGTCACTTCCAACTGAACCAATATTCACACAATTTTTAGCTGAGTTTGAAGGACACCCAGATAATACATTGCCTGCCTATCTTGGAGGGTTTGTCTTCGCTTATTCTACGTTTGGTGAAAAACTACGTTTCTTTCGTAAAAAATTCCCATCTTCAGTAGCCATTTTTGTCCTCACTCCAGAATTTTTTGTGTCTACTGAGGAATCCAGAAAAACTCTACCAAAGTCCTACGTGACTTCAGATGTTATATTTAACCTTTCCCGGATTGGTGCATGGATGCATTTTTTAGACAAACGTAGGTTTGGTGATCTTTTAGTCGGATTAGAAGATAAAATGCACACGCCTTATAGAATTCCGAGCACTTCACCTCTTTTTCCATTAGCAGATACATTGAAACAAGATAGCATTGGGTATTGTTTGTCTGGATCGGGCCCAAGTTTACTCATCTTTTTGGAACGAAAAACAGTGAGTTCAAAACAAAAAGAATTGTTTGAAACGGTAACGAAGATTATGGGAGATGCAGGGATTCGATTTTCGTTACGCCGTGTGAAACCAGATGGAGTTGGCGTACGTATCCAAACCAAATAAAAACTAACAAGGGATTGTTTCTAAATTTTTTGTTTCGTTAATGAAGTCGATTTAACTCAATAATTTCAAAGATTTGATTAGTCTTCTTCTGCCCCTTCTTCTTTACCAAATCCATATACATCACCACGGAATCGAACCTTACGATTGATTCCTGGTTGGATTTTTCCCACTTCAAATGTAAACTTCATCCTTTCCTTTCCTGACCGATTGAAATAAAAGGAAGAGGTGAGTGATATTTCGATAAAGTTCACCATACGATCTTTGGTAATTTTGTCTGAGATACGAAATTCCGCTGGGTGACCAATGATTTCATAGGAGTCAAATGTTTCTTTGGATTCCATTTTGCCATAATGTTCCATTCTAGGCGGTTTGTAAAAACTTGGACCATTTTTTAAAACGGTAATCGTATAATCTTCGCTATCTCTACTTTTTTTCAACTGAAAGATGAGATGGTCTTCTGTGATTGCATTACATCGGGTTGCTAGTTGTCCTGTTTTGCAACCTACATGAAAACTGGCAAATCGAGACAGTTCATCTACGACTAAATCATATTTATCGCCAGTTTGGACAGGGATAAAACGATCCGATTCTTTTCGCAAAAAGATAGGATGGATGAATTGGTTGTACACAACAAATCCTAGTCCCAAAATAGAGAGTGTTAACACCCCACTGAGGACTAGGACAAAACTATCTAAGATGGCAATGCTTAAAAACAAACTTACCTTTTCGTATCAACCTTATGGTTTTTAGAATCCGAAAGAGGAGTCCTTGTCACAAGAGAAAGAAGGTCCTTCACTTCTTCTGGAGAAATGATTTGGTTCAATTTTTCTTCAAGTGAGGCAGGTGTTGGTTTTAGGACCAAATCCTCTGGTTTCACCTTTAGTTCGGATTTTGATTTAACGACGTTTGGTGCCTCTTCTTTGTTTGTTTTTTTAGGGAAAGATTCCTTTCCTTCCTCCGACTGTTTTCCCGTTTGCGTGGGCATAGTAGGGGGAATGGATAGGCCGGGATTCCCTTGGATATTAATTGTATTCATAGTTCCCAAACCTCCGTGTTCAGGATCGAAAATTGAAGAAAAAACTTTCCTTTTCCCTCCCTCAGATTTTCGGTCTTTTGTGCGTTGGCTTTAGTGAAAATGGAATATTTTTTTGGGATTTTTCGGTTTGATTGCCCGCTTTATGGGCGGGAAGCTGGCAGAGATGGAAAATAATTTTAAATCGTGGATGGCCAACCCCATCTCTAAAATCTTCATAGGGACCAATTTGGTCTTTGCCGTGCTTTTTTTTGTCAGTGTTCCTTCCTTTGTGAAAGAATTCATCACTCGGGATGCAGTGAGCATCGGAGGTAAAAAATATGACCTCAGTGATGTGAAAGACTCATCTCCGATTGCTTATTCAAAATTCCAATCCGAATACAAATCACTTCTCAAAAATACGTTTGGAGAATTTGCTCAAGACAAATTATTTGAGTTAGTTGCCAAAGATAAAAATATTAAACCTTCCGAAGTTTTAAATGAAGGATTTGTCTTAAGAGAACCGTCTGAAGAAGAAATATTAAATGTATATTTATCTAACAAAGCTCAGTTAGGTGGAAAGTCACTTCCCGAAACTAGAGACAAAATTGTTGGTTTTTTAAAAAACCAACAAGAACAAGAACATAGCAGAAGCAAGTATAGAGAAATCATTTCAAAATACCCTGTTGAATTTTTAATTAAAGAACCAGAAGCAATCCGTGTGACTGTGGATGAAAAAAACAATCCAAGTATTGGTCCAAAAGATGCTAAAATTACTGTGATAGAATTTTCTGATTTCGAATGCCCATTCTGCAAACGAAGCCAAGATGTAAACAGCCAACTCCGTGAAAAATACAAAGGTCAAATTCGTTGGGTATTCCGAGATTTTCCTCTCCCTTTCCACCAGGATGCAATGTATGCACATATGGCTGCTAATTGTTCCATTGAAGATGGCAAGTATTGGGATGTTTTTAATGTATTATTTGAAAACAGTGGGAACCTAAGCAAATCAAATGTAGATACATTGGTTCTAAAAGCTGGAGTTTCAAAAGACAAATTCTCATCGTGTATGAAAGACCAAGCCAAATTGAAAAACGAAATCGAAGCCGATATCCAAGATGGCCAAAAGGTAGGTGTGAGTGGTACACCTGCATTTTTTATCAATGGAATCTTTGTATCAGGTGCATTACCTTTTGAAAACTTCGATGAGATCATCCAAAAAGAACTGAAACAATAAATATAGATTATAAATAAAAAGGAAAAATTATATGAGCAAAAAAGTAAAAGTTGCTGTAACTGGTGCTGCCGGACAAATCGGATACGCACTCTTATTTCGTATCGCTTCAGGACAAATGTTTGGACCTGACACTGCAGTAGAACTCCAATTATTGGAACTTGAACAAGCACTCCCTGCTGCAAAAGGTGTTATTATGGAATTGGACGATTGTGCATTTCCATTACTTGAAAAAGTTTCAGTATCATCAAACATTGATGAGGCGTTTCGTGACATCAACTGGGCTCTTCTTGTAGGATCTGTTCCTCGAAAAGCGGGTATGGAAAGGGGAGATCTTCTCAAAATCAATGGTGGAATTTTTACAACACAAGGGAAAGCGATTGAAAAAAATGCAGCAAGTGATGTAAGGGTTCTCGTTGTGGGTAACCCTTGTAACACAAACGCACTCATTGCAATGAACAATGCGAAAGGTGTTCCGGCTGACAGATGGTTTGCAATGACTGGTCTTGATGAAAACCGTGCGAAAACTCAATTAGCACAAAAGGCGGGAGTTCTTGTAAAAGATGTTTCCAATGTAGCCATTTGGGGAAACCACTCTGCGACTCAATACCCTGACTTTTACAATGCAAAAATCAAAGGAAAACCAGCAACGGATCTAATCAGTGACGAAGCGTGGTTAAAAGGTGATTTTATCTCCACAGTACAAAAACGTGGTGCTGCTATCATTGCAGCAAGAGGGGCATCTTCGGCAGCATCCGCTGCGAACGCTGTTGTGGATACAGTGCGTAACATTGTGACTCCTACAAAACCTGGAGATTGGTTCAGCGCTGCAAGCAATTCCAATGGTGAGTATGGTGTAGACAAAGGTCTTATCTTTGGATACCCACTCAAATCGGATGGAAAAAAAGTAGAGATCGTAACAGGTCTTGAAATTAACGCATTTGGAAAGGAAAAATTTGACATCACTCATAATGAATTAAAAGAAGAGAGAAATGAAGTCAAAGACATGTTAGGTTAATCCAAGAAACATCTTCTCTAAAGATTGATCACTTTAGGGAAATGATTTTTCGATGCAAAACCCACTTGGAACATATTGTTTCAGTGGGTTTTTTTATTGGTTCTCTCGAAATAGATTCTCGCTGAATGCATAGCAATAATAGAAAAACTATCCTTTATTCCAACTGGATTGTTTTGGTAAAATTGTTTGGGTCTTCCAAAAATGGCAAATGGCCGCAGTGGTCTAAGACGGTTCGTTTCACTTGTGGAAAATTTTCCAAAATAGAATCCCAAGTGTAATGAGGAGCGACTTGGAAATCATACTTTCCTAAAATGAGTTGGATCGGTTGTTTTATGAATGGTAAGTAGTTTTCTACTTTGATCTCAGCAAACACTTTGCCAAACAAATAGTCAAACGCGAGTTTGTTAGTTTTCACTCCTTGCCAAAAAAGCGTAGAATCAAAAGATAAATCATAAAAGCCTAAAGCATCTTGGCTCACACAATAAAAATTAAAAAAATCTTCGAGTCCATCTGGATAAGAATTGATTTGTTTTTGAAACAAAGATTGGAGTGATTTATGTTTTTCTTTCCGTTCTTCGCTCGCTAACCTTTCAAAGTATATTTCCCTCTCTTGTAAAGGGACACCATGACTTGGGCCCGTTGCGACTAGTATCAGTTTTGTCACAAGTTGTGGGTATTTTTTAGCATAAGCCAGAGCCATATAACCGTGTCCTGAATGACCAAGAACAAAGCTGGCTGGGATTTGTAGATGATTTTGGAAAAAGAAAAAATCATCGAGTACAGTTTCCAAATCATAGGTGGATTCACTTTCAGTCGTTGCCTGATTGCGTTTGGCAAACCCTCTATGGTCGACAATTGTAATTTTAAATTCTTTAGCCAATGTTTCGGGGATCACCCTTGGGTAATAGAGGGCACTTCCAAACCAATAAAGATGTGGTCCCTCCGAATTGTTTTTTGCGATAAGAAAGGAAAATCCATGCCTTTCGATAGTTCGGTACGTCCATTCCATAACATTCCCTCGTTTTCTTTTTTAAATCACTTCGTCTTTTGAAGTTACTAATATAGTTGTAATATGCAACAATATGGTTGTATTCTGCAACTAAAAAACTTGCCAAAAAAAGAATAAAATTTTAACTAGAATGATGTTCGAGATTTCTTCGTTACTTGGAATTCATTTTAGCCAAACTTTACTTCTCATGAGGAAGTATCTGTCAGATTTGTTTGAAACAAAAAAAGTTGGGATGAAATTTGAAGATTGGATTCAACTCCTACCCTTACAATCAAAGGAGAATATCAATCAGAAACATTTGAGTGAAATGTTAGCAAAAGACAAAACCACCGTATCACGGTTAGTAGATGGTTGGGTAAAAAAAGGATGGGTGAAACGGTATCAGTCACCTGATGATAAAAGAATTTTTGTCATTAAACTTACGTTAAAAGGTAAATCCATTTGGGATAAAGGGATCCCAGTTGTCATAGCGGCCGACCAAGTTTTTAAACAATATTTGAATGAGGGAAATGAAAAAGAATTGTTTATGATTTTGTTTAAGATTCAGACTTCGATTCAGTTTTCAGAAACAAAAAACGTTCTTTCTTAGAACTATCTAAGATTCGATTCGTTGACACAAAACCTAGAGATACGGCGAGTGTTTCTAATTCCTGTATGTAATTTGGATGGGTTTCCATTAAAAACCAACCACCAGGTTTTAATCTTTGTTTTACAGAGTTAAATAGATCACGATGGAAGGAAACAATATCGGAGACAAATAAGGCTAAATGAGGTTCATAATCCAAAACATCGGGCATAATGTCTTTTTTTTCTGATTCAGGGATATAGGGTGGATTTGAAACAATGACATCAAATTGCATTTCACTTGGGAGTGTTTCGTCCAAACTCGAAACATAAAACTTAACGTTTGTTAGATTGTATTTTTCTGCATTAGATTTACTGGTTTCGATTGCTTTTTCGGATATATCCGATAACACCACAAGATTTGGTTTTAGTAGTAGTGATAAACTAAGACCAATACAACCACTCCCGGAACATAAATCCCAAATCTCTAAACCATTCGGAAATTCATTCGCTAGTGTTTCTCTTTGTTTATAAAGATAATCCACTAATTCTTCTGTTTCGGGCCTTGGGATCAGTACATTTTCAGAAACCAAGTATTCAAATTGGTGGAATCCTTTTTTCCCTGTAATGTAGGCGACTGGTTTTCGTTTGCTTCGTTCAACAATTCTTTCTCTATACAAATCAATTTCTTTTTGTGAAAGAGGCATTTCAAATTGAGAATAGAGTTTGATGCGAGGGAGATTCAAAAGATCAGCGAGAATCCATTCTGCATCGACACGAGGGTTCGGAATTTCTTTTTTCTCGAGAAATTCAGTCGATCGTTTTAAGTAATAAAGTAGGGTTCCTGGTTGTTCCGCCATAATCTTTGCCCCCAACAGGATTCGAACCTGTGTCCCCAGTTTAGGAAACTAGTGCTCTATCCACCTGAGCTATGGGAGCTTACGTAGGTTTACGTTTCTGATTCACTATCCTTTGGAAATCGGAGATATTGTGAATAACAATTTTATCTGGGTAGAGGTCAAGTTTGCCTGTTTTTACATATTGCATGAGGACCTTTTGGACTTCACCCACAGGTTGGGCACACCAATTGGCAATATCATCCACAGTAGCAGAGAGTATGATTTCGTTATAAACATCATTATTATACTGCTTTTCGTATAACATAACAAAGACGTCACAAACCTTACCAATGATATCATCCATTAGAAGGATCATGAGGCGCCTTTTTTGGTCATAAATTCGAAATGAAAAGATATGCAATAATTTCATTGCAAGTGCAGGGTTTTTGGTCATGAGCATCTCAAAATTGGCACGGTTGAAATTGAGAGCTTTGACTTCTGTAACCGCAATGGCGGTAGCAGACCTAGGTTGTTCTTCTAGAATTGCCATCTCACCTAATATATCCCCAGCTTCTAGAACATCTAAGGTTTTAATACTCGTTCCAATTGTTTTTGTGATTTTGACCTTCCCCTCTTTGATGAGGTAAAAATCGTTTCCTGGTTCATATTCACAAAATAAAACTTCGTTTGGTTGGAATACCTTACCAAATTTCCCAAACATTGCTTCTAACATTTGGTCGTTCACTATCTACCTCCTTTGAGTTTGGATTTGGCATCTTCGGAAATGCTGTCATCCAGAGGAGGCATTTGGGTTACTTTTTGGAACAATTGTTTTGCTTTTTCTTTATCACCGGATGCTTCTGTGCAAAGTGCTAAGTGGTAGAGATTTTCTTTGAGTAAAAGTCCTTTTGGGTAACGTTTGATAAAATTGGAAAAATGAGAAATAGCACCAGGGTAATCTTTGGCTTTGAAACTGGATTTTCCCATGTAGAAAAGGGAGTTCTCTACAAATTGTTCTTCTTCTTGGGTGACAGAATCGGTTCTCTCCGAAACGGTTTTGAACATATCGATGGCTTCCGCATATTTTCCTGCATTCATCAAAGTAGAAGCTTTGTCATATTGTGAGAGGATCGAATTTGGATCCACGCTGGATGTTGTGTTCGAAGCAGGTACTGCCATCGTTTTTAACATCTCTTGTAATTTACCTGATTGAGCTCCAGGCTCCGGTTTATAAACTAACTCTTGTATGGTGAGAGGGAATGGAGTTTTTTTACGCGCTAAATCGATAAGTTGTTTGGCCCGGTCAATGTACATTCCGTCCGGATAATGTTGGATGTATTTCTCAAATGCATAGGCAGCATGATCAAAGTTACCATTTTTATAAAATACTTCTGCGACGTTCATCAATTCGAAGGCAGGGTTCTTTGCTTCCCCTTGACCGAGGATTTCCCTAACTTGTCTGTGGACTTGCCGAAGTTGGCTTGAGAACACTTTGAGCATTTTGATGATGAGATGGGTTTTGTCTGAGACGAATTTTTCAAATTCAGGCACTTTAAAGACAAGAACCGTAGCAGCCCCTATGACTTGTGCTGTTTCCTCTCTCGGGTAACGACCTATAGCACTCTTCACACCAAAAAACTCACCAAGTTTGACATCCTCTTTGAGTTCCACACCATTGATGTTCGTGTAAGTTAGTACAACTCTGCCTTTTTGTAGTACAAAGATATCCTCAGCTTTGTCTTTCTCAAAGTAGACAATGGAACCACCTTTGTAATTACGAACTATAGGACCTGACAACTCTTGCCTCGCTTGCGCTTCATTTTCAAAAATTAGGTAAAAAAGCCAAACTCTTTTTATAACCGACACTGTCGGAAACTTGTTTCATGAGTTTTTTTGGAGAACCAGCAACCAACATGTTTTTCCCATCAATTGAAAATTCTTCTGTACTCAATCCAAACTCTTGGAAGAGTGACAAAAATTCACTCGATCCATAAATGGGATAACCATCAATTACAACTAAATCAATGTGTTTCCATTGTAATTCAGATACATTTAGTTCGATGTTCTTTTTCTCATCATTCACAACAACAAAATCACAATTAAGTCCAGGCATTAATGCATTTGGATTGCCCAAACGAAATGCCTTTCTCGGATTTTCAGTGATCATTTTGAGTAAACTTTCATCAGGCAGTTCTTCCCCATACAAACCAAAATAAATGGATTTAGCTGTTCTTAATTCTTCTAATAAATGCCCTGACCCACTAGGAGAAGAATCTGTCCCCAAACAAACGTTAACTCCTCTTTCTAAAAAGAGTTTGATGTTGGTAGTTTTACCAAAAATATGTAGGTTGGAAGTAGGGCACCAAACAACAGAAGCACCTTTTTCAGCGATTTTATCAGCCTCTTTGGGACCAAATGGTAAACAATGAACAAGTACAGAATGTGCGCCTAATGCATCCATTTTTTCTAAGTAACGTAAAGACTGTCTTGAATCATCATCGATCCCTTCTGCTAAATGTGTGACAAAAGGTAAATTTGCATGTTCTGCCATTCTGTATTCTAAAGCAGGACCTTCTCCCCAATCCAAACTATAATTCCCTACAGAGTGAGCTAAGGTATAATCTGAAATTAATTTCACTGGTAAAATCCCACGGAATGGGTTTTGTACAAAATGAGGAATATGATCGAATACAGAAGTGACACCTGCAAATAGGTTTTTATAAGCACCCAAGTAGTATAAAATTTCAGGATCTATTTGTTGGCGTTCTGCAAACACACCTGAACTTTTGTACAAATTATCATAAGATAACCAGGAGAGATGTTTTTCAGTTCCACCCACTTTCGGCAAATAACTCGCTAACAAATGGTCATGGGAATTGATAAAACCGGGATAAAGTTTTTTTCCTTTTAAGGAAAGTGTGAACACGTCTTGGTTTGTTGGTATGGAGTCTTCGATCTTTGTGATTTTTTCACCTGAAAAAAGAAGGTCCTTTGTTTCCAATTTTCCATTTTGGTACATGGATGCGGATTGTAAAAGAATGGGACGAGTCATTCATATCCTCTTTTTAAAACAAGTTCAGGATTGAGATTGGATTTGTTTTGGTTGATTTGAAAATACAGACCTTTGTCTTTGGAAAGAATTCCCAATCGATCTTTCACTTTCACTTGTTGGCCTTCTGTGACTTGTATCCTTTCCAAATTTCCATAAATAGAATAAAGTCCATTCTCATGTTCAAGAATCACAAAATTTTCGTAACCGTCCATGTAATCTACATGTACTACTTTGCCAGAAAGGCTAGCAAGGACCAAAGAAGAAGTTCCTCTTTGGAATTGAATTCCTTTGTAAGGATCATAAGTGAGCTCTGAAAATTTCTTTTGGATTTTTTCTTTTTTCACTAGAGGGTATAAAATCTTTTCTTTTAATTTAGTGTCAGACGAAAGGGATTTAATTTCTTTATCTTTTGGGATTTGTAATTTTTCATTTTCATACAAATTTTCCTGAATCGTCCTACCATTTAACTTCGCTAAGGTTTCAGGAGAAACATTCAATTTTCTAGATATCCCATACCATGAATCACCCTTTACAACACGATATGTTGATCCTTGGTTTGGTTTGGGACTGGACTTGGCATTTTGTTTTGCGATGAGTGGGAGAAAAACCAATACCAAATACATCAGACTGAACAATCCAAGTTTTTGCATAAATTCCCTAAGGCAAGTATCGACCAGAAAAAGGGAGAGGGCAATAAAAAAGGCGGGAGAACCCGCCTTTTCCAAAATCAATCTGATTCAAAACCGAAGTTTTAATCTTCTTCTTTGTTATTGACTTTGTATTTTTTCATCAATTCTTCTGCCACGTTTCTAGGAACAGGAGCATACTTGGAGAATTCCATTGCAAACTCAGCTTTTCCTTGGGTAGATGAACGAAGTACTGTAGAGTATCCAAACATATCAGCAAGAGGGACTTCTGCTTCAATTTTAGCATAACCATTCTCTTCTGTTGTGTTTAAGATCATACCACGTCTTTGGTTGACAGATGCTAGGATGGCTCCCTGGAATTCTGTTGGTCCTTCTACTTCCACACGCATGATCGGCTCAAGGATGATCGGAGCTGCTTTTGCGAATCCTTGGCGGAAACCGTATCGAGCACCAATTTGGAATGCCATATCGGATGAATCCACATCATGGTAAGCACCGTCATTGATCACACAACGAACTCCGATGATAGGGAATCCAATGAGAGATCCTCTTTCTAAACAAGAACGAAAACCCTTATCACAAGAACCAATGTATTCGCGAGGGATAGAACCACCCACGATTTTATCTACGAATTCGTAATCTTTGCCTTCTTCTTGTGGGATTGGTTCGATGTAACCCGCCACACGAGAGAACTGACCTTGACCACCCGTTTGTTTTTTATGAGTGTAATCAAATTCTGCAGACTTAGTGATCGTTTCACGGTAAGCTACCTGAGGTGCACCAGTCACAAGATCCACACCATACTCACGTTTCATCCGTTCGATGTATACTTCGAGGTGGAGTTCTCCCATCCCTTTGATGATGGTTTGTCCAGACTCTTTATCGATTTCTGTTTGGAAGGTTGGGTCTTCTTTTGTGAAACGGTTAAGAGCCTTTGCAAGGTTAGGAAGTTGTTTTGATTCTTTACATTCAATGGTAAGAGAGATCACTGGGTTTGGAACAAACATAGACTCCATTGTGAGTTTTGTTTTTCCATCGGTGAATGTATCCCCAGAAGCACAATCGATACCAAAAAGAGCAACGATGTCACCCGCTTCTGCTTTCGAAATATCTTCCATTTCGTTTGAGTGCATACGAACAAGACGTCCAATGTTGTGGCGTTTGTTGTTAGATGAGTTGTAGATCGTCATCCCTTTTTCAAGTCTACCTTGGTAAACGCGAACATATGTTAACTGACCGTAACGACCGTCTTCAAGTTTGAATGCGAGACAAACTAATGGTTTTTCTGGATCTGAATCCAAAATAAGTTCGTTTTCTTCGTTTCCGATTTCTTTCGCTGTGTTCTCAACATCGTATGGAGAAGCGAGGTAATCTGCTACACCATCGAGAAGTCTTTGGACACCTTTGTTTTTGAAGGCTGAACCCATAAATACAGGAACAAATTTAAGTGCGAGCACACCACGGCGGATCGCTTCTTTGATGCGTGCCTCAGATGGAGTTCCTTCTAACATCTCTTCTGTGAGTTCGTCACTAAAAAGTGATACTGCATCAAGGAGAGCTTCGCGTTTTTCGTTTGCTTGGTCTTTTAACTCATCTGGAATATCAGTGATTTTGATGTCTTGTCCGTTTGGACCTTCAAAATAATATGCCTTCATTTCCACGAGGTCAACGATCCCTTTGAGGTCGTTTTCTAAACCAATAGGAAGTTGTACAGCATGTGCATTGAGGTGGAGTTTTTCACGGAGTTGGTCGATCACTCTCCATGGGTTTGCACCTGTTCTGTCGAGTTTGTTGATAAAGGCAACACGGGGAACGTTGTAACGTTTCATCTGACGGTCAACAGTGATGGACTGAGATTGAACTCCCGCCACACCACAAAGAACCATAATGGCCGAGTCAAGGACACGGAGGGAACGTTCTACTTCAATTGTGAAGTCAACGTGGCCCGGAGTATCGATGATGTTGATCGTGATGTCTTTCCAAGTGGCATAGGTAGCCGCTGATTGGATTGTGATCCCTCTTTCTCTTTCGAGGTCCATACTGTCCATCGTGGCACCCACACCGTCTTTTCCACGTACTTCATGGATGGCATGGATTTTGTTCGTATAAAATAAAATACGTTCTGTAAGGGTTGTTTTCCCTGAGTCAATGTGTGCGGAAATCCCGATGTTACGGATTCTTTCCAATTTTGGATCACGTTTGGTTGCTTGCGTCGCAGAGGTCATATTTTCCTCAAAAATAAGGTTAAAGTTGAATTGATTCTACCAAAATCTGAAATGGACTGCGTTTGTAAAGTACTTGGGATTTTTGGTTAGAGGGAAAATCCTGGAGAAAGTAGAGAATAGGGAAATATGCCACTTGCTCGTTTCAAACGATTTTTTCGGACTTTGTCATTTGCCCGAGTTGTGTGCCTCGGTTTTTTTGCCGCTATCTTCCTAGGATCTTTTGGCTTGTACATATCCGAGGCAGGAGAGTTGTCTTATATAGATAGTCTCTACCTTTCAGCCTCATCGATTTGTGTGACTGGACTTTCTCCTATCCCACTTTCCAGTCTCAATGCCTCTACCCATTGGATTATGTTATTCCTTATCCAACTGGGGGGACTTGGGATCATCAGTTTTACTGTGATTGTTGGCTTTCTCATCACCAAAGGGATTTCTAGGAATGCTCGTTTTAATGCATTTGTGGGAGCGGCCATTGACACACAAACGGAAACGGAATCACTTGCCACCAATGAAGTGAATCGGATTTTACTTTCGATCATCAATATTTCGTTTTCGATCGAAATCCTTGGCGCAATTGGATTGTACCTTCACATGCCAGAAGGAGTCGAAGGAGAAAACACTCGTTGGTTTTTTTCTCTGTTTACGTCCATCTCTTCATTCAATAACGCAGGTTTTTCGATCACAGATGATTTGAGTGCTTTAAGGCTTGATCCATTTTCTCTTTATATTGTATCAGGCCTTGTGATTTTTGGTGGGATTGGATTTCCGGTAATCATCTTATTGGAAAAAGTCCTTCTGACAATTTTTGTCCGTATCGTATACCGCATTGAAGTTGTGGCTGAAACTTTGATGATGGAAAAAGCCCTAAAAACAGGGAATGTGCCCAGATTTCTTTTATTACCGGCACAATTTTCTGCCATCTTAGAAAACCGAATTGAAGAATACAATAAACACTTACGGGGAGAAACCACTCGGATCCAATCCAAACTTTTGGTGTACGGATCGTTCGCTTTGTTGTTGTTTGGTTTTCTTGGGATATATTTCTTAGAACGTTCGAATCCACATACTTTTCATGGGATGGAGCTTGTAGATAAAATATCCAATGCTTTTTTTATGTCTGTCTGTTCTCGAACTGCTGGATTTTCCACCATGGACTTAGGTCATTTGAATGATGCAACTGTCATTATCATCACTGTACTGATGTTTATCGGTGGTGGACCTCAAGGTACCGCTGGAGGTATCAAAATCACAACATTCGTATTGTTACTTGCCTATTTAAAAAATGTGATCCAACCTTCCAAACCAGTGATGTTGTTTGGTGAAATCGTTTCTAAAAACTCTGTAGCGGTGGCAATTCGGGTTTATTTTCTTGCGACAGTTGCGCTTGCATTTGTATTTATTTTATTAGGAATTTTAGACCAAAACCAACATTCACTCCACGTCATATTTTTTGAATTGATATCATCCTTTTCGACAGTTGGTTATAGTTTAAACCTAACTTCTCAATTGGGTGATATTGAAAAAATATTTTATGCTGCTGTGATGTATGTGGGTCGAGTTGGCATTTTTACTGTTCTGATTGCTGCCACTGGACACTCAGGCGTTCCCAAAATGGGAACTGTGGACGACGGCGTAAAAATCCAAGTCGGTTAAAATAAGGGAAAAATCAGTTTTAGTATTTATAGGGAAAGTAAGGATTGGTAGTTGTGAAAATATCATTGAAGGAAATTATCCTCTCGAATTGGAAATCACCCGTTCTGTCTGAAGAAGAAAATCAATTTGAGTCTCTCAAAAAAGTTAAAAAACAAAAACTTAGCCAAATAGAGTCTCGGTTAGAATCGCTAGAGATTCTCATTTCCAATGATAAACTAGAAGATGCCAACATTTTAATGCAATACCTTGTATATGACTTAGTGAACTTCTACCAAAATTTAACTGGAAATAGAGAAATCCCTAAAGATGGTGATTTGTCACTCTTTCAAATTCCTGAATCAAAATCCAAGGCATTTGAATTTTTAAAGAATTATCAATATACCAACATGCTCGAAGAATCAAAGTTAAACGATGCATTTGATGGATGTTTGTTAACTTATGATTTCCTTATTAAGGAATCGGAAAAAATATTCCGATCAAAATTTTTCACAAGTTTAGATCAGTTTAAAACCATTCGAAAAATCAGAATCGTATTGTTAAGTTCAATCTTTATATTGGCATTAACTAGCGTAATGTATTATCAATATAAATATCCTGTGATGAAGGACCAATCCATCAAGTTGTATCCATTCCTTGATAAAGATCATCCACAAACATCGGAATCAGTTATGGTTTCTTTGCCTGTATCAAAAACGGGAGTTGGGGTTTGGAATGAGTATACATTTACACTTCCTGATTCGATGGCAAAATTTGGAGGTTTGAGGATTGATCCTTTGGAACAAAGAGGGATTCGATTTGCTCTGGATGATATCCAAATTTTGGATAAAAACGGAAAGGTTTTATATTCTAAAAAGATTACGGTGAGCCAAAATTTACTTCCTGAAGATTACCAAGATTTTTTAAAAATAGATGATATTAAAACGGCAAGCAAACAAGTACCAGGTGAGTTGGTTGAGATGATTTCGATTGGTAGGGATCCAAAAATCCTTTTGGTATTTCCTACATTAGAAACTGCAAAAACGATTAAACTCAAAATGAAATATATAGAAGCCCATAAAGTGAAGAAAAAATGATTTATTTATATTTAAAACTTATGAGGATCCCTCAGTGGATCAAAAATGTCATCTTGTTTGCAGGATTGATTTTTTCAAAAAGGATCTTCGATATACCCTCTCTTACAAAAGTATGTTTGGCATTTTTGTTTTTTTCATTAGTGGCAAGTTGTCAGTATGTCTTTAACGATTTTTTAGACCAAAAAGAAGACGCGACACACCCTGAAAAAAAACACAGACCACTTGCAAGTGGAGATTTGGATTCTGGTATCGCACTTGCGATCACAGGTGTGATCCTACCCATTGCTCTCATTGGATCTTATAAACTTTCGCCTGTTTTCTTTTACCTAACTATTTTTTATCTTTTGTTCAACATGTTATATAGTAAGGTTTTAAAACACATTGTGATTTTAGATGTGATGAGTATCTCCATTGGATTTGTACTCCGAGCAATTGCTGGTGCAGTTGTCATCGGTGTTGAATTTTCACATTGGTTGTTACTATGTACGTTTATGTTAGCTCTTTTTTGGGGATTTTCGAAACGGAGAGGTGAAATAAACATTTTAAAAACAGATGCAGGCAAACATCGTAAAATTTTAGAAGAGTATTCGATTGAATTCCTTGATTTGATGATGGCAGTTGTTGCTACATTAACATTAGTTAGCTATGTAATGTATACTGTAAGTCCTGAAACTGCTAAAAGTTTAGGGACTCCTTATATGGTGTACACAGTGCCCATTGTAGTTTATGCTATTTTTCGTTCTTTATACATCATTTACATTAAAAATATGGGCCACAACCCAACTATGGCCATTTTGACCGATATGAGTGTGCTTGCTTCTGGAGTTATTTGGCTTGTTCTGATCTTATTTTTGATGTTTGGGAACTTCTCGGGCCATCCACCAGTCTACCATTAGAGATGAAAATCTGGAAACAGTTACCGTATGGTTGGAAGGTGTTTTTTGCCTTTGTTTTCTTTTTTTCGGCAACCTTAGGTTTTGCCTATTTTAAGGCGAGGGATACAAATCCCTCAATGCCGATTGAAGCGCTTGCGACAACTCCAACTGAAGCTAATTCTTGGAAAGGACACCCGAAGGTAGTTTACTTTTGGGCCACTTGGTGCACTGTTTGTAAGGCATACACTCCCATCCTCGAAGCAAATTTAAAGTTTTTGCCGAAAGACACGATGTTTTTATCCGTTTTAGAATCAGAAGATTCAGAAGAAACTAAATCAATCCTTTCGCAACTGACAGCCGATTCACCATATCCCATTTACACTGCAGATTACCGAATGTTAAAAGAGTGGAGGATTTCTGCATACCCTACGACTTTATTTCTCAACCATGATGGAAAGGTAATTTTTTCAGATTCGGGGATTTTGAGTCCAATCGGGTTTTGGATCCGTTCTTTTCTTTTGCGCTTTTTTTAAAATGTCGATAGTATAACATGGACTCGAGCTTCAAACCCAAACCGCTTTTGAATAAGTCGGAACTCCGGCAAATCAAACGAAGTAAAACAAGGGTAGAAGGGAAAAAGGTCATCACTGATGACGTAAAGAAACTCAAATCACTCAAAGTCACACCAGAACTCAGTTTCCAAGAATCCATTGATTATTATAAAGAACCAATTTGGATTGAATACTACATTCCTAAAGAGTCACGTTTTGCATTTGAAACCAAGTATCTCTTTATTTTGTTAGTGGATCCTAAAACCACTGATGATGAATGTGATGCGGCAAGAAAAATCGCACAATCAAAGGGAGAAATTGTTGATATTTTTGCTTATATGGAATCTTTTCCAGACTCAATCCGATTGATTGAAGATTCTTATCATTCTACAATGTCAATGCATGAGTCCATCCATCATATTTATAAAAACTTTAAAGAAACTGGAGCCACAGAAGATTTAAAAACTGCGTGTTATTTAACAGAGGCACTTCTCAAATACGAACCAACCATTGCAGGATTGACCTATTTTCGAGACTATAGCATATACAATTTGAACTTTTGGATCCGTACCTTAAACCGATTGAAAATTGATTTTGCTCTCGAAGATGCAACAGTATCTCTTCTTATCAAACGGCGAAATGAACTTTGGGAATTAGAAAAGAGAGATGAAGATGAAGACTTTGATTTATTAGCAGCTTTGTTTTTTGAGCAAGCATTCCCGAATCGAGGGGCAGGCGAACTTTCGAGTGATGATATGTTGTTATTCGAATGAAAGGAATTTACTCTTACTTTTGATCTAAACCAACCAACGAAATAAATCGATCCTATGCTTTAATTCTTGGTGGAGTGGCAAAGCCGAAATGATGGTTGTATCAACTTGTTTCATGGAAACGGGGATATGTTTTTCTTGGAAGGAAAATGTTAATTTGGATACTGTCTTCGCAGATTCGGACCAGCTTTTTTCAACATCCAAATTTGCCGTTAAAGGAAAACTTTCCAATAATACTTTCCAAAAATCTTGATTGTCGATAAGAACTTCCGAAATCCCACTGATACCCATTTTTAAATCGCGATATAGATGTTCTTTGTTAAAGTCTTTGATTCCAATCGATAAAAATGGTTTTTCGCCTTTTATTTTTTGCAAATGTGGAACAAGTATTTTGGCATCTATTTGATCCCAATCCAAAATTAAAAAATGGCAAGGACCAACTAACAATCTTTTGATCAAAAATTCAGAATTTCCTTCCGTATAAACCAAAAAACCCATTGTTTTCAAAAACATCGAAATGTTATGATCAAGGATTGGATTTTTTGTGCAAACTACCCAGGTTAATTTTTTATCTGGTAATGGAATGATAGAAAACGTATGGATATTAGAAAATGATTTTTCCCAAAGAGTTGATACACCTGCCGCTTTAAATTTTTCTTTTTCTTCATTTGTGAATTTACCACATAAGATTGGTTCGATGCTCCAATCCAAAAGTTCTTTCGCTAGTTCTGGACTTGGTTTTGAAAAAAGACGAACGCAGTCTGGAAAATCTTTCCAATTTTTACTTGTACATTCTTTCACTACGAGACCATTTACTTGTAACCATGAAATGATGAGGTTTTTTTCAAGTTCAGGAAGTTGTGTCAAAACGGCACCGAATAGTGAGTCCATACGATTGTATTTTAGTTGACCCCCTAGGCTTGAAAGTCATTTTAAAAAGCATCTCCAATGAAGCTACTCAAGCGATACGCAAACCGCAGGCTCTATGATCCAGAAACAAGTTCCACAATCACATTAGAGGATGTGGCAAAGATGATCATTGGCGGTGAAGAGATTAAAGTCCAAGACAACCTTTCCGGAGAAGACATCACACCCAAGATTTTAGGCCAAACTTTTTTAAAAGTCAGCCTTGGCCAGAGAAACGAAGATTTTTCAAATTTTATGTTAACGTCGCTTATCCGAGAAACAGGCCGAGATGTATCTGGTCTTTTTGAACGATTGGTGCTCGGGGGGATAGGAGCCAATTACCTGACACGGGAACGATTGGAAAAAATTGTCAATTCTATGGTGGAACTTGGGGAATTGAAGGAGGTTGATTTTAGCCTCTACCGAGAGGATTTACTCCGCAAAATGGCCTCCCGCGCGAGTGAAAAAAAGGAGCAAATCCAAAAGGATTTGGAAAAATTCAGCCAATCCATTTTGGAAGAAGACAAGGCTACACTTGGTGACCTCTCCGAAAAATTAAAAGAAGTCGCAGAAAAATTAAAAGAAAATTAACCAAAATCGGTTAGAATGTCCTCCAATTTCGGGGGAAATGAATGAAATTCCAATCTGTTCTTTTACTTTTTGTTTTGCTAAATGCCAGTCTCTTTTCAGAACAAGAGGATATCTTTTTTGAAACACAAAGGAAACGTCTAAATTCTTCAGATCTATTTGAAATCCGAGATGCCATAGATCGGCTAACGTTTATTAAATCAAACAAGGGTTTACGAGATATTCTTTCTGCCTTGGAAGGAAATCCCAATTTTCCGACGAGTGAAAACAATGCTCCTGCTGTAAAATTTTATGCAGCAAAAGCTTTAAGTAAAAAGGGAGATTCCATTGCAATTCCAGTCCTGATTAAAGTGTTTCAAAAAGAATCTGGCTCCATTGTAGAATATAATCCTCCAAAACAGAGAAAAATCACCGATGGAGTTGCCGACCGGTATTCCAATTCCAGTCCATATTTTTATGAAGACGGAGAAATCTCAATGGTTTTGGCATGTGGAGAAATATTACGGGCATTAGGTTCTTTGCCTCACACGGAAACTTCCGGATCCACGCTCAAACAAGCTTTGTCCCATCCAAATTTTTATATCCGAAGTTCAGCCGCAGATGCGATGTATGAATCAAATCGAAAAGAATATCTGACTAATCTTGCGGAAACACTTGGAAAAGAACTAATTCCTTATACAAAAATTTCTATTTTGGCGGCAATTGTAGGGATTGAACGATTACCGAACCAGAACTTTAAGTCGGTCACGGAAATGCTCTCCGATAAAGACCCTGAAGTGAGAAAAAAAGCATCGGTTGGGCTAAGAAGAATTGATCTAAGAATCGCTGCACCTTACTTGGAAAAGGCGATCGAGATTGAAAATCACCCAGTTGTCCTTACACAAATGAAAGAAGACTATAATTTCTTAATTTCATTTCGTAACCCTTAAACCCAATGATTTCATTGTGGACAAATCTAGATTTTCTATAAATATGTGACTGAAACGGAGAAATTATGAAATTTAATAGTATTCTAGAAGCCATTGGTAATACACCACATGTTCGATTGACTCGTTTGTTTGGAACCGATCACGAAGTTTATATGAAGTTAGAGAGACAAAATCCAGGTGGGTCCATAAAGGATCGGATTGCTCTTGCTATGATCGAAGACGCAGAAAAATCAGGAAAATTAAAAAAAGATTCTATCATTGTTGAGCCAACATCTGGGAATACAGGGATTGGCCTTGCGATGGTTGCAGCTGTCAAAGGTTATGCGATCACTCTTGTAATGCCGGAACATATGTCTGTTGAAAGACGTCGTATCATGGCAGCATATGGTGCAAAATTTGAACTCACTCCAAGAGAAAAAGGAATGCCCGGTGCCATTGCCAAAGCGCAAGAAATGGTAGCCGCCAATCCGAATGCTTGGATGCCACAACAGTTTGAAAACGAGGCAAACATCCAGGTTCATAGAGAAAAAACAGCCGAAGAAATTGCAAAAGATTTCCCTGACGGTTTGGATTACATTATCACTGGTGTTGGAACAGGTGGGCATATCTCTGGTTGTGCAGAAAATTTAAAAAAACGTTTTCCTAAACTCAAAGTGTTTGCAGTAGAACCTGAAGGTTCTCCAGTCCTCAGTGGTGGAAAACCAGGACCACACCCTTTACAAGGGATAGGCGCTGGATTCATTCCTAAAAACTGTAAAACAGAATTATTAGATGGAATTATCACGGTTGGAAAAGAAGAATCCTTCACGATGGCAGTTCTTGCTGCAAAAAAAGAAGGAATATTCATCGGAACTTCGTCAGGAGCAAGCCTTGCTGCTGTTTCTAAAAAACTAAAAGAGATCCCAGCTGGTTCAAAAGTCCTCACATTCTGTTATGATACTGGAGAACGATACTTATCAGTTGAAGGACTTTTCGTTTAACTAAAGTTTGATGGGATTATAATATCACCAATCTATTAATTGTCGAATCACCTACCAAAGCGGCAACCATCACTTCTTACTTAGGTAAGGATTGGATGGTTGTGGCGACAAAAGGTCATATCAAAGACCTGCCCCCCAAAACCTATGGGGTGGATATCTCAAACCAATTTGAACCTGAATATGAGTGGTTAAAAGGTAAAAAAAGCCATTTCGCAACCATTATCGCTAAAGCTAAAAAATCATCCTGTATTTACATAGCGAGTGATCCAGATCGCGAAGGTGAAATTATCGCAAAACATTGTTTTGATGAACTTTCCAAGTTAAAAAAACCTATATATCGACTGCGACTAAAAGAAATTACAAAAGAGGAAGTAAATTTACAAATTCAAAAGAAGTTAGGATTAAGTTATGAAGCAATTGAATCACAAATAGCAAGAAGAGTGATTGATCGAATTTTTGGCTTCGAAGTATCTCCCGATTTATGGCGACAATTAAAAATTCCATCACTTTCAGCTGGAAGAGTCCAATCGACTGTTTTACATTGGATCTGCGAAAGAGAAAAAGAAATTCAAAACTTCTCGAAAGAAACCTACTTCCAGTTGAAATTACAAGGTATTTTGAACCAAAACCCAATTGAATTAAAATACCTTTCAAAAGATAAACTTAAAAGCAATGACATTCAAGCCATTTTATCCGATATCAAAATTTTACCGGAACCATCCCGATTCAAGGAATTAACATTAACAAAAATTAAGACAAAAAAAATCAAACGTAACCCTCCAAAGCCATTTTCTACTGCCAGTTTGCTTGAATCCAGTTTTCGAAAGTTTCAATTTGATTCGAAAAAAACGATGCGGATTGCCCAAAGTCTTTTTGAAGGAAAAAAATTACATTCAGGTGAAACTGTCGGACTTATTACTTATATGCGTTCTGATAGCACAAGGGTATCTGAGAAAAAACGAAAGTTAGGTGAGAGATATTTAAAAGAACATTATCCGAATCTTTTATCGGAAGTAAATAAAGGTCAGACAAAACAAAAAAAATTTTCACAAGATGCACATGAAGCGATAACTCCTATTGATCCTAATCTTACACCAAATCAAATACGATCGTTTTTATCGATCGACGAAGGGAAATTATACCAATTAATTTGGGAGCGATTTTTAACTTCACTGATGAAACCGGAAGTAGGTGAGGAAGTCATTTATGAATTTCCAGTTGGGAAACATATGTTTGAGTATTCCTTTGAAAAAATTTATGATCCGGGATTCAAAAACTTTCCACTTCCAAAGGAAAATCTTGAAAAAACAAATATAACTGCGAAACTGGGAGATCGTTTTTTTTACCAATCGTATTCCGCGGATGAAAAAGAAACGGAACCTCCACTCCGTTATACGCAAGGCAAATTGGTTCAAAAAATGGAAGACACAGGGGTGGGTCGTCCATCTACATATGCGACCATTCTTGACACTCTAAAATTAAGAAAATACATCGTTGAATACCAAAAAAACATTGGTCCATCAGCGCTTGGTTTAAAAGTTGATGCTTATTTGTTTTTGAATTTTCAAAACTTGATAGGAGAGTCATTTACAAAAGATTTAGAATCTCAGCTCGACCAAATCACTGATAACAAAGAATCTAGGGTGAAATTAGTATCATCTTTTTATGATTTATTGAAAAAGATATTAAAGTCCCCCAGAAAAAAACTAGAATCTCCATCATTAGCGATTACAAACCAAAAAGAAACTTCGAAGTTAAAGAATCCGATTTTCGAAAAAGAATCTCTCCGTCGAGGTTCGCAAAAGAAAGAGAGTCCAAGATTTGTTGAGAGTAAAACTTGCCCAAAGTGTTTAGAAGGATTTGTGAAAACCAAACTTGGCAAAAATGGAAAAACCATTTATTTTTGTTCGCGTTACCCTCACTGTGACTACATCACCTATGACAAATAAACCAGAAAAAACGTTGGTCCTTGTGAATTTGGGAGGTCCTAGAACTCCTGCTGAAATTGAAGTATTTTTAAAAGATTTATTCTCAGATCCTTTCGTCTTTGATTTGCCATTGCCAGAATTTTTACGTATTCGTTTGGCACGATTTATTGCGAAAAAAAGAGCACCGAAAGTACAAACTGCTTATGCATCAATGGGTTTTGGCGGTGGGTCTCCACTAGTAGAAGAAACAGAAAAACAAGCTTTAGCATTAGAAAAAATTTTAAACAACGATTCAAGAGTGCAATGGAAAGTATTGGTGGCAATGGCTTGTGCCTACCCAAACATTAGGGATCCCAAGTTTACTAAACCAGGACCAGATACCATTTATCTTCCGTTATACCCTCAGTTTTCAAGGTCAACTGTGTTATCAACTTTATCTATTTTAGAATCAAAATTTTCTGAATGCCCAGTTGGCAGTGGTGGTTACGTTCCTCATTTTGGTCTAGAACCAAAATTCCATCAAATTAGTGCTCAATTTATTTCTGATTTTTTTACTAACCAACTTTTTCCCGAACAATATTTACATTATCCAGATGATAAACCCAATTGTGATTGGAAAGATATTGATCTTGTTTTTTCAGCACATGGTATACCGATGCGACTTGTTAAAAAAGGAGATCGATATATGGAAGAGGTGGAACTTTCTGTGAAAGGTATAACTGATGAACTTAGAAAATATGGTTATAGAGGGAATATTCATATATCTTACCAAAGTAAGGTGGGGCCTGCGAAGTGGACAGAACCAAGTACAATCCAAAAAATAACCGAGCTAGCAATACAAGGAAAACATATTGCTGTTTATCCAATTAGTTTTGTCAGTGATCACCTTGAGACATTGGAAGAAATAGGCGAACAATTTAAGGAGTTAACATGGGAAAAAGGAGGAAAATCATTTGTTCGAATTCCTACTTTAAGCGTTTACCCAGAATTTATACAATTCCTTGCGGATAAAGTAAAACAAACCGATTCGGGGATCAAACACTGTGTTTGTAAAGAGAAAGGTGGTGAATCACTCCGACATTGTCGATTCAAAGATTGATCGAAGTCCTATCCCTTTTCGGTAATTGCCATAAAATTTGATATCTTTTCCTTTTGATTTCCAATCAGTTTCAAGTCGATTTAATGTTTCGTTGAATAGGTATAATTTTTTGTCATACGCTGGGAATACCCCTTCCCAAGTGGTCTGGTAAAATGCTTTTGACTCTTCCTGTTTCCCTGTGATGGTGGCTCTATCTTTTTCAACTATAGACTTTAATAGGTCTCTGTTTTCTCCACCATCTAACTTTGGATAGATCCAAGTTTCGGAGTGTAAATTGGTAGCCACTCTTCCTTCAAAAATATCCGAATTACACAAAACACCAAGTGCTTGGATTCCTTCGTTTTTTCCAAATAAAACACCAAAACAAGGTTTTTTTGTGAGTTTAGTTTCACCAAACCGAGTGATGGTGGAGATTGTTAGTAAATTGGGAACTTCATTTTTTCTAAGTAAAGGCTCAAGTAATGGTAATAATTTCTTTAATGAAGTACAAATGCGAACAGTTCCATTTAAATTCTGAATTTCATCGATATTAGAAAGAGAAACTCCTGTTTTAATTTGGATTCTCGGTGAAAGATAATCTGCTAAATGGCAAACCAAATCACCCATTCCATTAGGAAATGAAACAGTTCCATAAGTTTTCTTTTTGTTTTTTTTGATTTCTTGGAAAATGGTGCTTTTACCATTCCCATTCCATTGAGAAAAGATAGTCTCTGCTTGCAATTCTGATAATCTTGTTCCATAAATACCACCTAATGCGGGCTCAATTATGTTTTTAGTCACAGAAGAACCGAACATCCCAGAACTCCAAGATTCAAAATTTAAGCTGGAATCAAATTTTAGTTTTTTGAGAAAGATTGAATATAGAAGTTTTGTTCCTGAAAATATGGAGATAGGGAATTGTGATAGTCGTTGGTTTATCCAAAAATACCTACGTTTTGATGCTTTTTTAGGGAATACTGGGGAGAGGCCAATATCATTTAACATCGATTTGATATCATCGGTTAAGAGGATTCCATTTGCTGCAAGTTCAACGAGTCCTTCCTTTTCTCTTCTGGTCCCAATCAGACCACCAAGGTTACTTTTTTCTTCAAAAAGTGTTACAAAATTTCCTTTTTTAACATGGTGGTATGCAACGAATAAACCTGTGATCCCTCCACCATAAATAAAAATTTCTTCATTCATATTGCTTTTGAGAATACTGGTTTCGATGGTTGGTTCACTTGGAGTTTTTCATCAAATGCCATTGCAACAATACGTAAAAAAGGTTTCCCTGCTTCAGTGATCACAAGTGTATCATTTTGCCACTCTATCAAATGATCAGATTCCATTTCAGCTAGGAATGGTTTCACATGATTTTGTAATTCGTGTGGGACATTTACTTTCCAAGTTGTCATTAGAGCCAATATCAATTGTTTTCTCAATTGGTCTGAGTTTGTTAGTTTATGCCCACGTAGAATTGGTAATGAGCTATCAAAAAGAGATTTTCGATATTTCATTTCGAGTTTAATATTTTGAAAAAATAGATTTGGAGTTTCCGAAATGGCAGAAGATCCAAGTCCTAACATAACGTCTGTTTTGGAATCACTATATCCCATAAAGTTTCTATGTAATTGTTTTGAATGAAAAGCTTTCCACAATTTATCATGAGGGAGTGCAAAATGGTCCATACCAATTTCACGATAACCTTCTTTTTCAAGAATAGCTCTTCCTGTCTCATATAACTCGCGTTTGAGTGTAGGCTCAGGTAAATCATTTTCGGTGAATAATCGTTGGGAAGCCTTTATCCAAGGAACGTGAGCATAAGAATAAAACGCAATCCGATCTGGTTTGAGTTTCAATGTATTTTCCATTGTGTATTTCATGGAGTCAAGTGATTGTTTAGGTAAACCATAAATCAAATCAAAGTTAATCGAATCAAACCCTAGTGCTCTTGCTTCTAATGTTATGTTTTCAGTGAGTTCAAAAGGTTGGATTCTATTGACAAGCCTTTGGACTTCTGGATCAAAATCTTGAACTCCTAAACTTATACGTTTGAAACCTAATTGCTTTAAAAGTTTGAGCTGGGATACTCGTGTCCTTCTTGGATCTACTTCGATTGAATACTGCGAGTCTTTTGCTTGTGACAACTGATTCAAAATGAATTCGATCGTAGATTGAAGGTTGTAATCAGATAAGTATGTAGGACTTCCTCCACCTAAATGAAGTTCACTGAGCTCTTTTCCTCTAAGGGAAGGAACTTTTTTTAAGTATAATTCTAATTCTCTCAGAATAGCACTTACATAGGGTTCTTCTACTGAGTGGTTTTTTGTGATTGAAGTATTACAACCACAAAATGTACAAAGAGTTTCGCAAAACGGAATGTGGAGGTAAATAGCTAATTTTGATTCAACTGGAGAAAGGTATGTTTCTAAAGATTGGATACATTCTTCAGTTGTTGGTGAATCAGTCCAATATGGAACAGTAGGGTAACTTGTATACCTTGGTGCTGGTGTATCATATTTTTCAAGTAAGTGTTTCATGTACTAAACACCTTTCGTGTTTCTTCGATGAGTGTATGGACCGAAATTTCAGGTGTGTATTGTAATACACCATGGCCGAGACCTGCGACCCAACCAACCCGATCTTTTGGGTCCAAATCTTTTATTGGTAAAAGATATTCGCGAATTTTTTGTTTGAGGGTTATTGGCTCTGCAAACAATAATTCCTGGTCAAAATTTCCTTGGATGAAGCCTTTCCCACCAAATTCTTGTAAAATGGTACGGATCGAAAAACGATGATCAACTCCAAATCCAACTAAATCTGAAATTGAGTGTATTTGGCGAATCTGTTCTTCTGTGGAATTTTTTGCATAGTATCCAATTTGATTTGGGAACATTTTTGTAAGTTCTGATATTGGCTCTGTTACGTAACGATGAAAATTGATTGGGTCTAACATACCTGCGGCTGTATCAAACATCATGACGACTTCTGCGCCACCTTGCAGTTGTAATTCTATATTTTTTTTCAGAAGGGGGAGTAGAATCGAATAAAAACCATCTACAAAGTTTTGGTTTGTTTTAATAAAAGCTAGGTTTCCATCATGTTTGCCAATACTTGCATAAGTCATGAGTGTAAATGGTCCACCAACAAATCCGATTAAAGATACATCTTTCGGTAATACTTCACGTGTACGAATCACTGCCTGTTTTTGAAAGTGTAATCCTTCGATCGCTTCCTCCACTGATTTTAGTTTATTGAAATCAGAAGTGGAGGTGAGTGAAAATGAGAGTTTAGGACCTGGATCATATGTAAGTCCCATTCCCAATGCTTCAAGTGGAAAAAGTAAGTCAGAAAATAATATACTTACATCAAAACCAAACTCTTTTACTGGGCCTAATGCTACTTCTGCTGCCAGTTCAGGTTCTTTACATAATTCCATAAAACTATAAGTTTCTTTCAGTTTACGATAGTGGGAATGATACCTTCCCGCTTGTCGCATAAACCAAATTGGAGGAACATCTTGGGGGACTAACTGAATCGCATTGGCAAATCGTTCATTGTAGTATTTGGTTGTGATCATAGATTAGTCCTTTAATGCTTGTTTTGTTTTCTCGAGAGTTCTGTTTATAATATCGACTGTATGTGCCGTTGATAAAAATCCAACTTCATACCCGCTTGGTGCAAGATAAACTCCTTGGTTTAAGAGTTTATGGAAGAGTTTTGCAAAATTGGATTTATGTGACTCTGGGATTTGATTTATGGTTCGAATTGGATTTTCTGTTTTTGACTTTAACCAAAATAAACTCCCAAAAGTCACAGCTTCCCAATTTGAATCACCTTTTTCAGATAAAATTTTTACAATTCCATCTGTGAGTTGTTTGGTGGCATTTTCTAATTTAGTATAAGGATCTTCTGTCCAAGCTTTTGTGAGAGTTTTAAGTCCAGCTCTCATTCCAATGGGATTGGCAGATAAGGTTCCTGCTTGGTAAACTGGTCCACTTGGCGCTACAAGGTCCATTAAGTCTTTTTTACCAGCATAAGCACCAACAGGGAAACCACCTCCAATGATTTTTCCGTAACAAACCAAATCAGGGACAATTCCCGTCACACCAGCCATCCCTTGAAATGAAACTCTGAAACCCGATATCACTTCATCAAAAAGAAGTAGAACTCCATATTTTGTTGAAAGATCACGACATTTTTTTAAGAATTCAATTCTCTGTGGCAGTAAACCATAATTAGCTGGTAAAGGTTCGATCGCCAAACACGCAATATTAGATCCTTCCCTTTGGAATAATTCTTCCAGTTTTGTTTCGTCATCTAATGGTAATACAAGTGTGTTTTGAATGATTTCTGGCCCAATTCCCTTACTATCACTAGAACTGAGGCCCGCAAGACCTGATCCTGATTTCACTAGTAGTTGGTCTAAATGTCCATGGTAACAACCGTCAAATTTTAAAATTTTATTCCTTCCAGTTGCAGCTCTTGCGACACGAAGAGCACTCATCACGGCTTCCGTACCTGAGTTTACAAATCGAATTTTTTCAACCCAGGGTAGACGTTCCGTGATGTATTCGGCAAGTTCCAGAGAATAAGGTTCACAAGCTCCAAATGACCAGGCTTTCTTTACGGTATCTTCGACCACTTCTTGGATTTCCGGATTTCTATGACCGAAAAGAAGGGGACCAAAACTCAAACAATAATCGATATATTCTTTTCCTTCGACTGACTTAAGATAGGCGCCATTTGCTTCAGTAAAAAAAATGGGTGTACCACCCACGGAAGAAAATGATCTTACGGGGCTATGTACTCCGCCAGGAACCACTTGTTTCGATCTTTCAAATAATAATTCCGAATTCATGAATACAACCTCTTGGCTATCCTTGCACCATATGTAATTAAAAACGAAGATCCGGCTCTGCGAAACACATCCCATGTTTCTTTCAAACCATCTTCAAAATCTAAAAAACCCTCTTTAGCCAAATATGCAAGACTTGCGTATTCACCACTGACTTGATAGGCACCGGTTGGAAGTCCAGTTTTGTCCTTAATCGGTCCGATTAAATCAATTGCTGTCATACCCGGCTTTACCATTAACAAATCTGCACCTTCTTCTTTATCTCGGATCGAAGTATGGATTGCAGTGTCTCTGTCTCTCACATCAAGTTGGTATCCACTTCTGTCGCCAAACTGTGGTGAGGAGTCAGCAGCTCCACGAAATGGACCATAAAAATGGCTTTTGAACTTTGTAGAATAACTCATAATGGGAACATGAATATGATTGTTATCATCAAGTATCTTTCTATGTGATGCGACTCTTCCGTCCATCATGTCACTGGGAGCAATCCCATCAGCCCCAGCATCTGCATAAATCAGAGCAAGTTCAGATAATCGTTGTAAGGTTAATGGTAAGTCAATGGTTCCTTTGGGATGGAAATGGCAACAATGACCTGTTGTCGTTACTGAGCAGATACAAGTATCTAACCATAAAAACATTTCAGGAAATTTTGATTTGATAGCACTGATGTTTGTATGATAAAAATCCTTTGAGAAACTTGTATCTGATTTTTCACTTGGAACCATAAACAGTAAAAACTGAGTTACTCCTGATTTTAAATCAGATTCAATTTGTTTGAAAATTGTTTGATTGGTATCACGGTATACATCAGGTAATCCTTTGATGGGTTCTTTTTCAATAAGCCCTTCCACAAGGAATAAAGGTTGGATCATTTTGTTTACATTTAAGGAACCAGATTCACTCAAATGACGAAGGTATTTGTTGGAACGTAATCGAAGAGTTTGTTTTTTCATGGTTTGATGTACCTCTCGACCCAAGATTCAAAAGATAAAGAAACAAATACTTTGTTTTTGGAGCCTTCTTCGCCTAGCGTGTGTTTGATTTTACGAAATGTTGATCCTGGTCCTACGAAATGAATTACATTTAATAATTCTGGGTATCGTTTGGTAACGATGTCGAATTCTGATCCACTCCGCCAGTAAGCTGCTTTGATTTTGGAAGTATCAAAGGGGATTGGAATTTCAGGAGCAGAAACAAAGTAGGTGGGAATCACTGGATAAATACTCGAGTGTTTGTCTGAATCCAAATGTGTAAGTTTGACAAACTTGGTTTTCCTTCCCAAAATGGAATCAATCTCAGGAGGTTCACTTTCCCCAAGTCCATCGCAAGTACCATTCACCCAAAAGCCACGAAGTGCTAAGTCTTTCCAAGTGGAAAGACCTGCTGACCAAAGGATTTGATTACTTGGATTTACCGATAAATCTAATGGAAAGGCGTAACCTCTTGATACAAAGACATCAACATCCTTGGGAATGGAGTAGGTTAATCGCTCTCTCTGTCTTGCCGCCATTTTTGCGTTAGGTGGCCATACCTCGTCTCTGGAAAATGTTAAATTAGGGCTTCCGGATAGTTCTTTCGTCTGCAAAATTTGACCATCTTCGGTTACCCCTCGAATGAAAGAAACTTTGCCATAATCTCTATGTAATACAGTCACTCCAATTTTTTGATGGCATCCTCCACCGTAACGAGATAAAATTTCTCGTTCTTCGTTTGAGGTTTGTTTGGTTTCCAAATCTGAAATTTCAGCTAACATGGATTCGAGGTGTTTGTCTTCTTTTCTGATCTCAGCACATAATGTTCCTTGTGCAGGGGCACTTGGAAAAATAGATGAGGGTAATACCATAAATAAAGAAACATTCATCGTTTCCCTTATGAGCTGTTTAACTTCTTTTAGTTCAGGCAACAAATTGCTTGGATCTTGGAAGTTTACGATTCGGTCTAAGGCAGCTTTTGCTACTAGAATGCCACCAGATTCATGGTCTAAGTATTTGCGTAGTCTTGTTTGGATGTTCCCACGAACTGATTCGATTTTGATTTCAAAGTTACTGATGGGAGTTGGAAAGTAGTTCTTTAAAAATTCTTTGATGTGGTATTCTCTTCTAGGCGAAGAAGTTAAAATTGTAATTTCATTGGGTAAATTGATCCACTTGTTTTTTTTAAAGAGTAAAACATCTCTTACATCTTCTCTCTTTAATATAGGGATAAGTGTTGTATCCTTTCTTTCTTTTAGGTCCATATCTTTAAATGAATGGATGACTATATCTAATTTATGACTGAGTAAGTCTTCTTGTAAATCCTTCGTAAAGATTCCCCTACCGGCAAATTGCCATAAAGGAGTTGTAAGGTCTTTATCACCTTTTGATTCACTAAAGAAAGTTTCGAAAATTTGATTTTTGTTTTTTTCTTTGAGAGCAGACGTGACTGTGTGGATTTGGATACGAGAGAGTAGGGAGGATCTTCCTCCTATTTTGATTGTTTTAGACAAGTAAGTCTTCCCATCCATTCATAATATGTATTTGTTCTTCCTCCCGTTCCCTAGTGAGTTCCGTAAGATAGTATTGTAAGTCCATTTTAACGTTTTGGATTTGTTCGTCAGTATCTGATAAATCGTTTAAGATTTGAGTGAGAGGAATATAATGTCGGTATCCATGATTTTTTGGAGATTGTTCTCTGAAGTCTAGAATGAGGGAAGCAGAGTGGATCATCTCATCCCAGTTAAACGGTAAAAAACTTGATGCAATGACAATGGCTTCGTTTCCAGGTTTATAATCTTCCCAATGAAAAGTTTTGATAGGAAAACTATTTTTTAATTCTTCTAGCCGATTTTGGTTTCTTCCAATCAATCGAATTTGTTTTTGTTTGGACACTAAATACGGTAAAATCGAATCAACTAGTTTTCCGGTGCCAAGTAGTGTTACTTCATTATGGTTTTGTAGATAAGATTCGGTGATACTTCCATATGTTTGTCTACCGATCCCAGTTAAGTATTTGGACCGAATTTGTTTGGTGTGTTCTAAGATTTGGTCTCGCAAGCGGAGTAGGGAAACTGCAAAATTGGATCCACATGTATTTTCTTCTCGAAAACGATCACGAAACTGAGCTTGGATTTCGGATTCACCGAATAATTTGGAACGTAAGCCAGAAACCACTTCTAATAAAAATCGATAAGCATCAAACCCATGGTAAACTTCCCATCCATTTAAAAATCGATCTGATGTCTCGATTGGAAAAATCCTTTTGTCTGTGAATACAAGAGACCTTTGACAAGTTTGCCAAACCTCTAGGCGCGAATCGTCTAAAGGTTGGACAATGGGATCAGTCGAATGGAGTAGAATCAGGTTTGACCACATAATTTTATTCTATCAAATACATCGTTGTAACTGTCACAAGATTGTCAGTTCCTAAAAAAATAAAATGTGATAATGATACTTAGTCTCAATTGGAAGGAGAAGATTAGAATGGAAAATAAAAATTGGAAGGAGTTACTCACACCACTTCAATACCAAGTGACTCGAGAAAAAGGCACCGAACGGCCGTTTACTGGTGAGTATTATGCTCACAAAGAAAAAGGTACATACCTCTGTGTATGTTGTGGGGAAAAATTGTTTTCCTCTGAATCTAAATATGATTCTGGGAGTGGTTGGCCGAGTTATTATGAACCCATTCGATCTGAAGTGATCGCAACAGGAACAGACAAGTCACATGGAATGGTTCGTACGGAAATCCAGTGCCAAAATTGTGGCGCTCACTTAGGGCATGTATTCCCTGATGGTCCGAAACCAACTGGACTTCGTTATTGTGTCAATTCTGCTTCCCTCAAATTTCAAAAGTCAGAGTAAGATAAAGATCGATTCTTGACCTTTCGCTTTCAGTGACAATTTTCAAATCCTGAAAGCGATGGGAATCCGAGTTGTTTCCTTCTGATTTAAAACATTTGATTCGTTCGGTAGCAATTTTTACATTCAATGTAAACTGACAAAAACTCTCTTTCTGTTGTATTTCTATTCTTGCAACCAGGAAACTTCTTCACAAGTCTCCCATTTTTTTACAGTTGTTTCTTTGCCTTTGGATAGGACTAGGGATTCAGAACGGATTCCTACTCGTTTTACGATTTGATTGGCAAGGGAAGTGTAATGGAGTGCTTCACAACTATGGCCTAATTTGGTTTCCAATTTTGCCATTTGGAATAAAAGATGTGCATTCCCCTCTGTTTCTTTCATGCCAATCGATTGTTTGAGTAAAATTGCTTTTTTTAAATCATCCCTTGCAGAAACTAAATCTCCTGTTTCCATTTTATGTTGGGATCTTGTTTCCAAATCTGCGATTACTAGCGGAATCCGAGAAAGCCTTGTGTGATTTAAGATTTCATCAACTGACTGGTCCAAACTTGGATCTGCCCACAAACCAATGGAAATGATGAAAAATAAAGCGATCTGGTAAAACTTCATACGTTGGTTCCTTGTCATTTTCAATTCAAGGATGAAATTGCATAAATTGTGCCAAATTAAGGAAATACTCCTCGACGGCAAAAGAATCACAGATTCCATGAAATTGACTCTGGCCGAGCGATCGCCTTTTTGTTTCCTACAGGAAAGAGGGGGGAGGAAAGTCCGGACACTAGGGGACAATCGGACCAAGTAATGCTTGGGCTTTTTTTTTCCAGCAATGGAAAGGAAGGGACGGAAAGTGCAACAGAAAGGATACCGCCTACTTCGGTAGGTAAGGGTGAAATGGTGGGGTAAGAGCCCACCGCTTTGTTTGTGAAAACAAAGGCAGTGTAAACCCTCCGATGTGCAATCTCAAGTAAACAACCGTTATGAGCCTGTCCCGCCAGGTTGTGGGTAGAGAGCATTAGATAAATGATCGCCTAAAACAGAATCCGGCTTATGGGCCAGAGTCACCTTTTTTTAGAATCCCTTGGATCACCTCTTCTTCATTCGGTGGATAAAATACACAAACTAAACTTCTAATTTTTAAAATGGTTTCTGCTAATTCTGTTTTGGTTTCCGTTAGGTGCCAATTTTCAAATCCGATCAATATTCCACATGTTTCTTCCATTCCAGCAAATTCTTTGTTGGAATAATGACGCATATCATTCTCAAGCAAAAATTGTTTAAGTCCATTTTCTTTAATCGATTCTTCTGAATGATACAAAACAACGATCTCATTATTTTCAATTTCTAATACTTTTTTTGCATACCCATAACACCACCGAATTTGATCTGTTAGATCCTCATCGTTTTTGATAAATTGGATATCGGAGAAATTGTTTTGAATTGGTGATTCTGAAAAATCATTGAGCAGTCGATTGGCAAAGGAAACAATTTCAGGTGAATTTCTGATGTTTCGTTTGATATCCCATATATGAACCGGTAGTGTTTGTAAATAATCCAAAAATGGTGTGGAGGTGTATTTTAATCGTCTGGAAACAAATAGGATCCATTCTTTTTCCTCCCAAAATAATTTGGACAAAAACAAAAAGATATCGCTTTGAGATTTGTCTTGTAGGATCTCTTCGATTCCATCGACGATAAGAATATCGATGTGATTGTGCTCTATCTCGTGGTAATTGGAAATGAGTTCGATATTATTTTTTTCGGGAATTTGGAGGAGTTCTTCTTTCCATATTTCATATAAGGCTTTTGCGCCCTGCCATAATAAAACTTTTTTTCCTTTCCTTGCATTTTGAAGTGCAAGCTCTCCGCATAATATCGATTTGCCGGATCCTTGGCTTCCATACACTAAATTATGAGGATAGTTGCCAATCCCTTCTACTAATGAAAATTGTTCCTTCGTAAAAAATAATAAATTCTCGTCTTCTTTTTCTTTGTGAGAACGGAAGGTTTGAAAAAAGTTTAGATTTTTTTTAATGATTTCATGAGCTTTCGAAAGCACTGTGTCAGGCAAGGCTTCTCTTCCACTTCTATAAAATATCGATTCTAAGATATCATTCAAATTAGTTTCATCATCTACTTCTTTGCCACCAAATACAAATAAGTTTTGGTCATTGGGAAGATGGAATTCTTTCCTTTCATTTTTCAAAAAGAAAATGGCACTATCATAATATTCTTTTGGAAACAAATCAACAAGTTGGTTGTGGTTTTTAAAAAATTCACGTATAATATCACGTTGGGTATTAACTTGTTCAATGGGATTTTTATAGGATTTGCCTTGGACTGGTTCCCACTCACGTCCCCTTACATTATAAAATTCCCATTCACCTTTTTTTTGTCTCCATTTCCCATTTTTCAATTCGATTGTGATCACGCCATATGGAGATACCACAAGGAAATCAATCTCACGCATCGGGACATCAGGAGTGATCAGTGTAAGTGAATAATAAATATTACAAGGAATTGTAATCTCTTTTGCAAATCGATTGTAAAAATGGGATTCTAGAGAGATGTCTCTCGTTTTTCCGTGAAACTGTTTGGGATAAATCATTTTTTAGTTCTGTTAACTTGGATGTTTCGGTTCTAATGGCGATATGAAACGGATACCACAAACCTTATTTTTCTGCCTATTGTTTTGTGCCTGCGCCGGTGGGAATATCAAAATAAAGATCAAACCTGATCTTTCAGGTGACTTAGTCATTTATCAAAAAACAATTACGAAGAAACAAAAGGGAATTTTTTTGGGTTCTGGTCTTACCGATACAGGGGAGTTGGAGATCACCCTAAAAGAAAGATCATACCAATTTGGGAACTACACCCATATGTTGCCTCCGGGCTTTCGGTTCATCCAGTTCACAGAAGACCAAACAACCGAAATCCAATTAGCCATTGATACGAGCAAAGATTCACCTTTGTTAAAAGCACTTCAAATCAACCGAAACGAGATCAGTTCTATACTTTCAGAAGCCAAATTACGTGATGACCTGCTTCGTTTTAATACATTGGTTGAATTCATCCAATTTGAAGTACATTTTCCATTTCCCATCCAGAAAGTGAAATTTTTAGATCCGAGAACCGCTGGTGAGTGGACAGTGCGATTGGATACTAACAAAACAATGATTGTAAATATTCCCTTACATGCAGTTTGGGCTGGCGAACATGCGTTAACAGTCGTTCAAATTTTCCCTGAATGAATATTAAGTTTTGTGAAAGTATTCAGAATTTAGTTTATGGATGACATCTTTAAGAACCTTTCTTCTTTCTTCTTGGTTTGGCAAAAGTTCTTTTAGGTTTCGCCTCATAACAAATATTGTCTCCAGTAGCTCATGGTCTTCTTCAGGAAGGGTTTCTTCAAATAACTTTCGTAATGTGGAAGAAACTCCTGCGAACATTCCATCTGTTGAAATAGCAAACTGAATTGGGCCTATTGAAACTGTGGATGAAGAATAAAAATCACAGTTTTTGGGATCGTCCACAGAATTTACCCAAATCCCTTTTGATTTAGCAAGAGCACGATACTTCTTGTTGGTTTCAGGGTCACTAGTAGCTAAGAATATGATATCACGATGATTCAAATCATCTTCTGTGACAGGCCTAGTCTCTGTTTTGATCTGCGGGTATTTTTGTAAAAACTTTTGGACATCTTCGTTATAGGAAATAGAAATCAAATGTAGATTTGCACCTGTGAATTCCAGTCCTATCAATTTTTCTAAACATGCATTCCCACCACCAACTATGAGAATGTTCCTTCCTTCTAAATTCAGAAAGATAGGATATTTTTTTGTGTCCATTTCTAAATTTCCGTAGTGGTGGTAGAAAAATTCGCAAGTCCGGTGTTAGATTGATCGCTAGTTAGAATTGGGCGAACCACTTCTCCAACATAAAGGATTCCTGGTCCTTTTGTTTTTTTCTCGATACCATCTAATTTAGTTTTGGCGAGAGTTGAGGTTGTAAAAATTACATTTTGACTCCCCGCATTTTCGAGAAGAGCAATTGGAGTTGAAGGATTCACTCCTTTTTGAATGAGCCTTTCTGCCAGTTCCTTCGTTTTTTGACTTCCCATCAGGATGACGATGGTGCCCGGAAAATTTTCCATACCCATCCAACTTCGTTCGTCTTCTAAAATGGTGTGTCCATCAAGGATGATGATTTGGCGAGATATCCCTCTTACCGTAAGCGAGAGGGAAAGATCGGCAGCTCCTGTTGTCACAGAGCTCACTCCAGGGATCACTTCGTAGGGAATGCCTGCGTTTTGAAGGTTATGGATTTCTTCCGAGAGTCGGCCAAAGATGGATGCGTCTCCCCCTTTGAGTCGGACCACTTTTTTACCTTTCATTGCAAATTCGACGAGCAGTGTATTGATTTCTGTTTGGGTACGGTAGTGTTCTTTGGCTCGTTTTCCGACATAAAGGATTTGTGCCGATTCAGGGAAAATATCTAAAAAACTGGGATCAAGTAGGGCATCATAGAGAATCACTTCTGCCGATTCGATTCGATTTTTTCCACGGAGTGTCAATAAGTCGATGGGACCTGGGCCACCACTCACGAAACTTACAAAACCATGTTCTGTCTTATTGGAGGACATATCTGTTATACCTTGCAATATTGCTAGAAATAGTCAAGTGAATGCCTAATTATTTCTACAAAATCTCCATTTTTTTAGTTTACTCGGCTCTAACCTTAGGAAAAGATTCAATTTATAAGACTTTTTGGATGTTTTACTGGAATCCAACACAAGCATAGGTTTTTATGTTATCCGATGAGAAGCGCAATCGATTTTTACAATTACTGAAAGAATCCACCAAAGACGAATGGGTGTGGATGTCGGGATACCTTTCTGCCATCACACAAGCAAGTATTGGGGGGAGTGTGGATGTTTCCCTAAATGCTCCTGTGAGTATTTCCTCGAATGACCCATCACACGGAAATCTAAAAGCAGCTCCCATCCAATGCAGTGTTGTGTATGGAACCGAAACTGGAAATTCCAAAAAGTTGGGAACAGAACTTGTTAAAAAATTAAAAGAACTTGGTGTCCAAGCAAAATTAAAGAGTACAGATACTTACAAGGCAAAAGACTTAAAAGAAGAAGAATATCTCTTCGTGATTGTTTCCACTCATGGTGACGGAGAACCTCCTCAAGCGGCAAAACCTTTCATCCAAATTTTATCCGATACCAAAGATTCGCTTTCAAAGGTAAAGTTCGCTGTACTCGGGTTAGGTGATACTAGCTACCCACTATTTTGCCAAACAGGGATTGATGTAGATAACCAATTAGAAAAACTCGGTGCGGAACGAATCCATTCCCTTGGAAAATGTGATGTCGATTTTGAGTTAGTATCAAAACCATGGATGTCTGAACTCATATCAAAACTCAATACAATTTCCAAAACGGCAACGACACAATCCTCGAAACAAACCCAATCAACTGCTACTAAACCAAGTTCAGGTGGAAAAGTTGTTTATGAAGGTACAGTTGTCACTAATCTTGTGTTAAACGACATTGGATCGACAAAGTCAACTCGTCATATCGAAATCAAATCTGCTCTTCCCATTGATTATTTGCCCGGTGATAGTGCTGGTTTTTTAGCATATAACCGAGAAGAAGAAGTGAATCGAATTTTGGGATTACTACAAACTGACAGAGAAACAAGAGTCACTTATAAAGGTGAAACTTGGATGTTGTTTGATTTACTCCGCAAAAAAGTTTCTATCCGTTTTTTACCAGAACGTGTTATCCAAAAGTATGTGACACTTGCAAAAAAGGAAATCCCATCTGGCAAGTTAGATTTAGATGTTCTTTTGACATTATACCCTGCTGACACAAAACTCGAAGTACAGTCCTTAGTTGATATTTTAGAACCCATAGTTCCTCGGTATTATTCTATTGCATCAAGTCCTTCTGCACATGGAGATGATGAAGTTCACCTAACCGTGGCTGAGGTTGAAATTGAAACTTTTACGGGTATAAAATCTGGATTTTGTTCAGGTTTCCTATCTTCATTAAAAGAAGGAGATAGTGTTCCTTTTTTTATACAAAGGAACAACTCATTTCGATTGCCAAGCCCTGATACGGATATTGTGATGATTGGTCCAGGTACAGGTATTGCACCGTTTCGAAGTTTTTTATTTGAAAGAGAGCAGTCTGGTGGGAATGGAAAAAATTGGTTAATTTTTGGAGAAAGGAACTTTGTCTCTGATTTTTATTACCAATCAGAACTGTTAGAACTAATGGACACCGGTGTATTACATAAATTGAATACAGCATTTTCACGGGATACAAAAGAAAAAGTATATGTCCAAGACAGAATGGGAGAAAATGCTGCGGAACTTTTGAAGTGGATTGAAAATGGAGCAGTCATTTACCTTTGCGGATCAAAAGATCCAATGAGTAAAGATGTTGATCGTAAATTAATCGAAATTTTATCCGAAAGAACTTTTGACATTGGAAAAGAAGCTTCAGATTATTTAAAAGAATTAGAAGAGTCTGGTCGTTACATAAAGGACGTTTACTGAGGAACGTATGGCAGAAGCAAAAAAAGAAACTCTCGCAGAAAAAGTAAAAAGACTAAGCCGTGGACTTCGAGGTACTCTCGTTGAAAGTTTAAAAGACGAACATACAGGTTCTCTTCGTTCTGATGACCAACTCCTACTCAAATTCCATGGAATGTACCAACAAGATGACAGAGACAGAAGGGATGAACGTGCTCTTAAAAAATTAGAACGTTTGTATTCCTTTATGATTCGGCTTCGAATTCCTGGTGGAATGATTGGACCAGTCCATTGGGAAGCATTACATAATGTTGCTGGTGAAAATTCCACTGGAACAATCAAAATTACAACAAGGCAAACTGTCCAACTTCACGGTATCTTAAAGTCCAAAATCAAACCAACGATCAAAGCTTTTGATTCTGTGTTTTTAGATTCGATCGCTGCATGTGGTGATGTAAATCGTAATGTTACTTGTACATCGAATCCTGCAGCAAGCCCTCTCCACAAAGAAGTGTTTGGTTATGCCGGTGAGATCAGTCGATCCCTTTTACCTAAAACAAGAGCATATTATGAAATTTGGTTGGATGAAAATTTATTAGCAGAAAAGGAAGAACCTGAAGATCCTCTATACAAGGATGTTTATCTCCCTCGTAAGTTTAAAATTGCCATTGCAATCCCACCTTATAATGATGTGGACCTTTTTACCAATGATATTGGACTCATTGCGATCATTGAAAACGGGCAACTACTTGGATTTAACGTAGCTGTTGGAGGCGGACTTGGTACAACTCATGGAAACCCAGATACTTACCCAAGAGTTGGAACTGTTTTTGGTTTCATTCCTAAAAAAGACATATTAAGAGTTGTATATGAAATTGTCACAGTCCAAAGAGATTTTGGAAATAGAGAAGATCGAAAACTTTCTCGTTTAAAATATACACTAGATCGGTTAGGTGTTGAGTTTTACAAACGAGAAGTGGAAAAACGCGCTGGTATTAGTTTTGAAGCTGCAAAGGATTTCCAATTCACAACAAGGTCTGACGATTTTGGTTGGAAACAAGATGCAGCTGGGAACTGGCATTATACCGTTTTTGTCGAAAATGGAAGAGTATGTGACGAACATGGTTATAACTTAAAAACCGCTCTGCTTGAAGTTTCCAAGACAAGAAGAGCTACATTTCGTTTTACTTGTAACCAAAACTTAATTTTGTCTGATATTTTCCCAAAAGACAAAGATCTTATTGAATCAATCCTTGTGAAGTTTGGCGTGCATCGAAAAACAGCAGAAGTTTCTCCGATTCGAAAAAACTCCATCGCTTGTGTAGCTTTAAATACATGTTCGTTGGCGTTAGCGGAAGCACAAAGATACCTTCCAAGTCTTATCGATAAAATTGAACCACTACTATCAAAGCACAATTTATCTGATGAGCCAGTTTCCATCCGAATGACAGGTTGTCCCAATGGATGTGCAAGGCCATATATCTCTGAGATTGGACTTGTAGGTACCTCATATGGTAAGTATAATTTACACTTAGGTGCAGATGCTGAAGGTTATAGACTCAACAAAAAATTTAAAGAGGATTTAGATGAGTCTGCAATATTACATGAGTTAGATGGATTATTTGGAAGATTCTCAAAAGAAAGAAATGGAAAAGAGTCTTTTGGTGATTTCATCAATCGGATTGGGATCTTAAATTAGGATCCCAATTTGGAAGTTTGATTCCAGTAAGTAGCAATGATGGCACCTGCAACTAGGTGCCAAATTCCCCACCAAGCACAAATCATCGCCATCCCACCTAGACCATCAAAGAAACTAAAAACAATGGCAAGACCTAAACTAGAATTTTGAATTCCGGTTTCGATTGAGATTGTTTTCCGATCGCTCTTCGGTAACTGAAATAATTTTGCAAAGTAATATCCGATCGAAAGTCCTGCTAAATTCATAAGGAATACAAGTCCGAATAGCAGGTGAATGTATTCTTTGAAAAATTTCCAATTTGTTAGCAGGGCACCGATGATAAAAAATGCAAGTAACAAAATGGAGATCCTTTGTACGACACGTTTCACAGAATGAGTGAGTTTAGGAAATCGTATTTGAAAAAAGATTCCAAGTAGTAGGGGAACAACGAGCAGTATTGTAATGGAAACTAAAATCTCGATTGGACTGACAGAGATCGATTTAAGATAACTCCTAGTGATCGGAAGGATATTTCCCCAAAAGAAAAATCCGATAGGAGTCAATAGAAAGGCAAAGGTCGAAGAAAAAGTTGTAAGACTCACTGAAAGGGCCAAATTACCTTTCGCCAAATGTGTGAAAAAATTCGACATATTTCCACCTGGGCAAGCGGCTACAAGGACCATTCCCAAAGCTAGGCCTGGATGTGGATTCAGTACCCAAATGATAAGAAGAGTCGCTATCGGCAACAGTAAGTATTGACTGACAAGACCAATAATCGCTGGTTTAGGATTTCGGAAGAGGAGACGGAAGTCTTGGAGTTTTAATTCCAATGCGACTCCAAACATAATAAATCCAACCAATGCATTGATAAGATAAACGGATTCTTTGTTAAAATTAAGTCGAACTCCATTGATATCCATTTAATCAGACCATCCTACTAAGATACGACGTGGTCCTGTGAAGGGAAGCCTTCCATGCGAAACTGAAAAATTATCAATGATGAGGACGTCACCTGTTTGCCAAGGGAAGGCAACCATATGTTTCCAAAACACATCTGAAATCGATTTCATTTCGTTCACAGAAATTTCTTCTCCATTCCCGTAAGTCACATGTACATCATGTGATTTTTGACCTGCTAATCTTTTTAATATCGTAAGTAGAGTAAGTAGTATCGCAACACCGAGAGAACGAATCGTTTTTTGTCGTTTTACAATCTTCCATACCTCGCTAACGGCTGCTTGGTAGTGAAATGTTTGTGAATGGTTATGCCATGCAATGGTATTTGCTTCTGGGTGGATTCGAAATCCGGATTGTTCATTGGTGATGGTTAACGAATCTTTGCCAAACCATTCCAATTGAAATCGGTTTTGTTCAGCAATTTTTTTAACTTCCTCCAAGTTTGTGGTTCCAAACATTTCATCCCATCGTTTTGTTTTCCAAAGTGAAAATCTGGATTTTTTTGAAGGACCATCGTATCGCCTTCTATATCGAATACCATGTTTTTCAATTTTTTCTTTGATCTTTGGATGTACATGATGATACACTTCACGAAGGTCAGTGAGTGGAGTTTCTCCTCCAAAAGCAGAAGCTTTTTCTGCATAAAAAAATAATAACTTTGGAGGATTGTCTAAAAAACTCATTTCAGCATGTTGCATGATAGGATAGTGAGGAGGTAATTCACTTGCAGTGAACACATGTTTAACAACTTGGTCTCTTGGAGACGTACCTAAATAAAACTCCCCCAACTTTTTTTCTTCCGTTGCATAAAGGATCGATTGGAAATCTAGTGCTTCATGTACGGGGAAACTTCGGAAAAGAATTGCTCCGTGATTTTTTAAATCTTCGCGCCACTCATTTTGGTGGGATCGGATCCAATCAGTGAGGTTCTCAATTTGAATGTCCTCGAGTGGTTCATAGACAAGAGGAAGTTTCGTTCCCTGAAGGAAGGATTTTTTGATCCATTGTTTTTCGACAGTTGTTGATTGACTCATCTTACTGTCAGATTAACGACATTAACTTTCAGGAATCAAGTCAAAAATCTGCTATAATGGAGAAAAAGTTCACAATAGCATGCCTGCCGCAACGGTTTGGTTTGTGCCCTCATCGACTAAAATAAAACTCCCAGTCCCTCTAATTTTGGAATAGGGATCATAAGCGACAGGTTTTGCGGTTCGAATGGTGATTTTACCGATTTCATTCAATCCAAGACTAGCCTGTTCTTTTTTTTCGTGAGTGCTTGTTTCGACTTTGTATTCTAACGAACGGATGGAAACTTTAACGGCATTTGTTGTTTGTCGGAGTAAATACTTGGAACCAGGTGTGAGGACTTTTTGGTCCATCCAACAAATATGTGCTTCCAAGTCTTGGGAGATGAATGGTTCTTTCCCGGTCACAACAAGCATGTCACCTCGACTCACATCGATTTCATCTTCCAATCGAATTGTAACAGACATTGGAGAATAAGCAGTGGTGAGTGGGCCATCATAAGTATCTATGGCTTTGATTTTAGAAGTAAGTCCACTCGGTAAAACGGTTATAGGATCTCCAACTGTAAAGTGACCACTTCTGATTTGACCCGCATAACCTCTGTAATCATGGTATTCTGTCGTTTGTGGGCGAATCACATTTTGTACTGGGAATCTTGGGGCAGGGGACTCTTCTTCTGTATGAATTTCGATTTCTTCTAAAAAATGAAGTAATGATTTTCCTTTCCACCATGGCATTGATGTTGAACTATCTACCACATTATCTCCATTCAAAGCTGAAATAGGAAGGAAATGAATGGATTTTAAATCTAAGTCTTTCGCAAATTCTAAGTATTGTTTTTTGATATTTAAAAATACTTCTTCCGAAAAATCGACCAAATCCATTTTGTTTACGCATACAACCACATACGGTAAACGTAATAGAGATACGATATATGAATGTCTGTAGGTTTGTTCAATCACACCTTTTCTTGCATCGATGAGGATGATGGCAAGGTCTGAATTAGATGCTCCTGTGACCATATTCCTTGTATACTGCACATGACCCGGTGCATCGGCTATGATGAACTTTCTCTTCGGAGTAGAAAAGTATTTATAAGCAATATCGATTGTGATCCCTTGTTCTCTTTCTGCTTTGAGTCCATCGGTGAGTAGGGCTAAGTTGATTTGCCCATTTACTTGCCCTGCCCTTTCGATTGCTTCCATTTGGTCCTGGAAAATCGATTTACTATCGTATAACAAACGTCCGATGAGAGTTGATTTCCCATCATCGACACTACCTGCAGTAATAAAACGTAAAATATCCATTAAAAATACCCACCTTTCTTTCTCTCTTCCATTGCCGCTTCCGAACGTTTGTCATCCAAACGGGAACCTCTTTCTGTTGTGCGGGAAACTTGGATTTCGCGGATGATATCATCAACAGAATTGGCTTCTGATTCCACAGCTGCTGTACAAGTCATATCTCCAACAGTGCGAAATCGAACGGTTCTTGTTTCTACTTTGTCCGTATTGTCTAAACTGATAAACTTTGAAACAGGAAATACTAATTCTTCTCTCCATACAATTTCTCTTTGGTGTGAAAAGTATAAGGAAGGAAGCTCTATTTTTTCTTTACGTATATATTCCCATACATCGAGTTCTGTCCAGTTACTGATAGGAAAAACGCGAACGTTTTCTCCTACATGGATTTTGCCATTATAAATATTCCAAAGTTCTGGTCGTTGGAGTTTTGGATCCCATGAACCAAATTCATCACGAACAGAAAATATTCGTTCTTTGGCTCTTGCTTTTTCCTCATCACGTCGCGCTCCGCCGATACATGCATCAAATTTAAATTCTGCAATGGTATCAAGTAAGGTAACCGCTTGGATGGCATTTCTACTTGGGAATTTTCCTTTCTCTTCCACTGCTTTCCCTTGGTCGATGGAATCTTGCACATACCGTACAATTAATTTTTCACCAATTTTTTCTGCCAGGTCATCTCTAAATTTTAGCGCCTCATCAAAGTTATGCCCTGTATCAATATGTACAAGTGGAAATGGGAATTTTCCTGGACGAAACGCTTTGAGCGCAAGATGGACTAAACAGATTGAGTCCTTACCACCTGAAAAGAGTAATGCGGGTCTTTCAAATTGGGCCGCTACTTCTCTTAAGATATAAATGGCTTCCGATTCTAGTTGGTCTAAATGAGAAAGTCGATGGGCGTTTGTCATATATATTATCCTTTTTTCGGCATGAGTTTACCATCTACCCAATGTAACCCACATTCCTTCTTTGATTCTTCTTCCCACCACCATCTTCCAGCTCGAAAGTCTTCCCCTGGTTCAATGGCTCGCGTACATGGTGCACATCCAATGCTTGGAAATCCTTTGTCATGTAACAAATTGTAAGGAATATTATTTTCTCGGATGTATTTCCATGTGGTTTCAAAACTCCAATGGAGTAGTGGTTGGTATTTGATTAAATTTCTTGCAGGGTCAGATTCGAATAAAGACATCTCTGTACGAAATCCCGATTGGTCTTTTCGGAGACCAGTCACCCATACTTCCATTCCATCCAATATGGAATCCAAAGGAACAAGCTTTCGGATTCGACAACATTCTTTACGTAAGTCTTGCGAATCGTAAAAAGCATTTGGGCCGTTTGCATTCACAAAATTTTGGATTTCTTTCGGATTTGGGAAATACGTTTCGATTTTTGCCCCATAACGGATGTTAGTTTTTTGCCAAACATCATAGGTTTCTTGGAAAAGACGTCCTGTATCCAAAGTAGCTATGCGGATCGGAAGATGATTGCTCAGAATGGCGTGAGTGATGGCTTGGTCCTCTAATCCAAAACTTGTGGTGAAGACCACTTTGCCAGGGAACTCAGAACTTAATTTTTTAAGGCCTTCGACAAGCGAAAGCTTGGCATAAGATTCTGTCAAAACTTCCAAATTTCCCATAATTCTCCCGTCCTAGCATCCAATGTTTTGTATATTGGACGAATTGTAAAGTATATTAGCGGAAATTATTAAATAGAGAAGTCTTCTACGTAAACTTTTGCCTTTTTGATCCGGAGGTAAACCGTCTCACCTGGTAACAAATTTAGGTATTTATAGGTTTCTTGCTCAAGGACAGACTCGATGAGAGTCCCTGTGTCCACCCGTTTTAATTCCACTCGCACATTGCGACCTGTAGAATGGATGTACTGGATTTCGGCGGCGATCCCTTGGTCTTTTTCCCGAACAATTTCCACATCATATGGCCTGACGTAGGCTACGGCATCAGACTCCTTGACGTTTTCATGTTCTGATGTATCGAGTGCGATGTTTCCAATTTTTGTTTTCCCTTCTTCGATCCGGCCATGGAATAGATTTACATCTCCCAAAAAATGAAAGACAAAAGGAGACTTTGGTTTGTTGTACACTTCATCCGGGCTTCCTACTTGTTCTAATTGCCCATGGTTTAATATGACAATGCGGTCACTCACTTCGAGAGCTTCTTCTTGGTCATGGGTGACAAAGACACTGGTGATATGAATTTCATCATGTAGTCTACGTAACCAATTCCGCAGTTCCTTTCGTACTTTGGCATCAAGGGCACCGAAAGGTTCATCGAGTAAGAGAAATTTAGGTTCAATGGCAAGGGCACGAGCAAGCGCCACTCTCTGCCTTTGCCCACCTGAGAGTTCATGTGGGTAACGATTGTGAAATTTTTCAAGTTGGATAAGAGTTAAGAGTTTAGAAACTTTTTCTTCGATTTCTTTTTTTGATGGTCTTGTGGCTTTGGGTCTTACTTCCAAACCAAAGGAAATATTTTCCGCAATTGTCATATGGCGAAAGAGTGCATAGTGTTGGAATACAAATCCTACCTCACCATTTTGGATTTTCGAAGCTGCCAATTGGTCACCAACAAAACTCACTGACCCACTACTTGGTTCTTCGAGACCGGCGATAATACGGAGTAAGGTTGTTTTCCCGGAACCCGAGGGACCAAGCAGTGCCACAAGTTCTCCGTCAGGTATTGTAAGGTTTACATTTTTTAATGCGGTAAACGATCCAAAGATTTTATGTACATTTTGTATTTCAATTGGCATTTTATAGTCTCTCGGTTCGTTTTTCCAAAATTAATTTGAAGATGAGGGTTAGAAGTGATAAAAACACGAGTAAGGTGGCACAGGCAAACGCACCTACCGAATCAAATTCATTGTATAACATTTCAATATAAAGTGGCAGGGTTGTTGTTTTTCCTCGAATATGTCCGCTGAGTACTGAAACTGCTCCAAACTCACCCATTGCCCTTGCGTTACAAAGTATGATACCGTATAACAGACCCCATTTGATGTTTGGTAATATAATCCGCCACAATAATTGCCAAAAACTAGCACCCAGTAATAAACCTGCTTCTTCTTCTTCTCGTCCTTGACTTTGCATCAGAGGAATGAGTTCACGTGCGACAAAAGGGAAAGTGATAAAGACTGTTGCAATGATGAGACCAGGAGTATTAAAAACGATTTTGATCTGATTTTCTGTGAGATACTCTCCAAAAGTACCTTGTCTACCAAATAACAATAAAAAGATGAGACCAGAGACAACTGGTGAAACAGCAAAAGGTGAATCGATGATTGTCACAAGTAGGTTTTTACCAGGAAATGAAAACCTAGTGATGGTAAACGCTGCTGTGATTCCAAACAGAGTATTTAATACAACTGATACAAAAGATACTTTGATCGTTAGACCTATCGCAAATAAAGCATATTCACTTGTAATAGATGACCAATATTTATCAAATCCTTCTGAGAACGCTTCAGAAAACACTGTATAAATGGGTAAAAGTAATAATACACCAAACAATGTATATGCGAGTAAAATTAAAAATATGGGAAGGGCTTTTTGTTTCATGCGAGTTTTTTTGAAGCCCTTTCTTGTAATAAATTGATGATGAACATAAAGAAAAACGATGTAAGTAACATCACAAGAGCAATGGAAGTCGCTTTTTCATATTCGTATTGTTCGAGTTTTGTCACAATTAGAAGTGGTAAAATTTCTGTTTTCCCTGGGAGGTTTCCTGAAATAAAAACAACAGATCCATATTCTCCTATACTTCGTGCAAACGCCATTCCAGTTCCTGCAAGTAAAGATGGCCAAAGTTCAGGCAGTAATACTTTATAAAAAGTTTGGAAGGGTGTGGCTCCGAGGCATCGAGCACTTTCTTCCAATTCTTTCGGAAGTTCTTCTATGACAGGTTGGACAGTTCTAACAACAAAAGGAAATCCGATGAAAACAAGTGCGATCACAATTCCAATTGGAGTGTATGCGATTTGGATCCCCCATTTGGCAAAGGCAGATCCTACAATCCCTGTTTGGGAGTAAATTGTGGTAAGAGCAATCCCTGCTACAGCTGTGGGCAAAGTGAATGGTAAATCGACTAATGTATCAAAAAATTTTTTAAATGGAAATTGATAACGGACAAGAACCCAAGCGAATAAAAATCCAATGAACAGATTGAGTATGGCAGACACAAACCCTACTGTGAAACTTAAATATAGAGCTGAACGAATTCTTTCATCAGTAAACACTTCTAAGATCCCTGTCATTCCAATTCCAAGTGAATGGAAGAAGAGTCCAAGAAGTGGTATGATGACTACAGCGGACGAATAAAAGACTGTTAATCCTAAGCTGATTCCTAAATGGATTTTTTTATACGGCCGCGTTTCAATTTGCATCATTTATTTGGTTTTGTAGATGGCATCAAAGACCCCTCCATCTGCAAAATGTTTTTTCTGTGCAGTCTCCCAAGTTTCCCCTAAATCGGATAGAGAAAATAATTTTAGATTGGGAAATTCTTTCGCAGAGGACTTGGCAATTGCCGGGTCGATGGGTCTAAAAAAATGCTTTGCAATGATGGTTTGGCCTTCTTTGGTAAAAAGGAATTCAAGGTAGGCAGTTGCTTTTTCTAAATTTCCTTTCTCAGTCGCTGTCTTTGTGACAACGGCCACTGGAGTTTCTGCTTTGATCGACTCCGAAGGATAAATCACTTCTAAACTATTTTTACCTGATCTTTTTTCTTCATCTAATGCTAGTTTTGCTTCGTTTTCCCAAGTTATGAGAACATCCCCGATTTTGCGATTCACAAAAGTTGTTGTGGATCCACGTGCGCCGGTATCGAGAACAGATGTATTTTGGAACAATGCTTTCACAAAGTCTATTGCCTTTTCGTCAGACTTATATTTTCGTTTGGCATAACCATAAGCAGCAAGGTAATTCCAACGTGCTCCACCACTTGTTTTTGGATTGGGGGTGATGACAGAAATTCCAGGTTTGACTATGTCATCCCAATCTTTGATTTTTTTGGAATTTGATTTTCGTACTAGGAATATGATCGTTGAGTAATAAGGAGTACTTTTGTTAGGAAGTTTGGTTTGCCAATTTGATTCAATTAACTTTGATTTGCTGGCAATGCTATCAATGTCATAAGAAAGTGCAAGGCTTACCACATCCGCTTCAAGTCCATCAATCACCGCACGCGCTTGTTTTCCGGAACCACCATGTGATTGTTGGATCGAAAATTCTTCACCTTTTTTCTGTTTCCATTGAGTTAAGAAGGTTTTGTTAATTTCTTCATACAATTCCCGCGTTGGATCAAAGGATACATGCAGAAAACTTTCTTGCGAAAATAGGGAAGAAAAAGTCCCAATTCCCAAAAGAATGGACAATATGACAGAAATACTTGGTTTAAACTGGAGGAATTGGGAGATTTTTTTCATTTTTAGCGTCCTTTTGATCGTTAAATCAGACCTATCCTCCAATTTAGTGAATTTTTGTCAATGATAATCCGTCCACTTTTTGCCTTTGGATTTGTTTTCTGGACATAAACCGGAAAAGGAAGAAGATAATTCTCTCAAGGAAATCTGGGGAAGTTCGATCCTTAAGGGAGAAGGCACCCCAATGAATGTGAACGTTGACAAACAAAACTTAATTCCCTTTCCTCAAGCTGAATTGAGAACGAATAGACGTGATGGTGCCGATAACAACTATTTTGCGGTAAAAGAAAGTTTTGGAGAAATTTTGGAACGTGAATTCCAGGTCCACTCCGAAAAACCAAAGTCTCCTTCCGAATGTAAACCTCTAAGTACACAAACAACAACTTCAAATGAATCGGAGAAACCAACTCAAACAAAATCCGAGTCAGAAAGCCCATCCCAAATGGCAAGTGATCCTTCCAACCAAGTGAATGAATCCTTTGTGCAAAATAAAAAACAGGAAGAAAACGAAGAATCTTCTGAAGAAGAAGATTTGGACCGGGACGCACTCGAATATAGCATTGGAATTTTATCGAAATATTCTCTCTGGGAAAAACAAAACATACCTGCTAACGAAGTGAATGAGGTAATTTCTAAAGAGAAAACAATTTTACTTTCCCTTCAAAAATCAGCTGAAAAAAATCCTTCATATTCAAACAAAGAATCAAAAACATTTGTAGAAGAAACAAATAAACTTGTTGAAGGTCTTTTGAAAATGGAACTTACCAATTCAAAAGAAATAAACATAACCAATAAACTATCTATTGTTGATAAAGTTCCAACCAATCTAGTGATGTTTCCTGATTCTGCGAAAAAAGTGCAAAATGAAAAACTAGGAAATCATATTAAATCCTCTCCAAATATGGATACAATTAAAATGGAGAATGTTCCGAGTGGAATGACACTCGCACATTCTTTATTACAAAATGGAAAAACCAATCGTAGTCTAGAAAATGAAACTAAGTCGGAGGGAACACTCCGAAAATTGGATTCAAAATTTAAAACAATCAAAAATCAAAAATCAGAAAACAGTTTCTCTGAGTCTATCGGTGAGAAAGAAACAAACAATGTTTCAATGACTTCTGATAAAATGATTCGTTCACTTGGTCTGAAAGAAAAAGAATTTCAAAAACAAAATGAAAACAAAAGCCAAGTTCAAAATGAAAAACTAAAAATGGATTCCTCATTTACCAATCAAATCCAAAATGTTTCTTCTTCCAAAATGGGGGAAGAGAACGGAAAGTCCTCTGAAGACAAAGGATCTAAACAAGGTTTAAACTTACATTCTGTTGAAAACAAACTCCATTCGAAATCAGAAGAAGTAAAAAACATTGAACGAAACCAAAAACCGAAAGAAACAAATTTGAAACAAAATTTGGATGAACTCATCAAACAAGCAAAGTTTGACATAGTCCAAAACGGAAAATCAAGTGCTGAAATCATCATGAACCCTAAGGAATATGGTCGTTTGACTTTAAAGGTTTCAGTTGATGGAGAAAAGGTTGAAGGTCGAATTTTGGTAGAATCAGAAGAGTTACAAAAATCACTCTTAAACGAAATCCAAACAATTAAAGACAACTTAAAGGAATCAGGTCTCGATTTACAGGCGTTAATCATAGATCTTTGGGATGACGGAAATCATTTTGCAGAAAGGCAAAACCAAAATGAATTGTACCAAACCTTATTAGAATCATCGAAAAACCGTGGAAAATCACAGGATTTAGAACAAGAACCTGATTTGGGTCTCGATGGTATCCCGTTACCTAGCGAATCCAAAGTATTAGAGTTTTTTGCGTAATCATTAAGACAGAAAAAAATCGAGGACTATATGCCAGACGGAATGCAAGATATTTCAACACAAAATTCAGCAAGAGCCAAATACTTTGAAGGCGATAGAAGTTTTAATATTCGAAAACATTTGGACCAATTGGAAAAGGAAGAGACAAGCGGTCTTAAAGGAATCGAAATTCGAGAAAAACAAAAAGAGTTAGGAAAAGATGATTTCCTAAAACTTCTGTTAACTCAGCTTTCTCACCAAGATCCGACAAACCCAGTGCAAGACAAAGACTTCATCGCACAGATGGCGCAGTTTTCCTCCCTCGAACAAATGAAAAACATTTCTTCTGGAATTGCCAGAATGGAATCAAAACAAAGTTATTCGGTTGTTGGAAAAATTGTATCAGGTCCAGATTTAGTAACCGGAGAAGATGTCACGGGTTTAGCTGGTGCCATACTTTTTGATAACGAAGGGAAAACATATGTAAGGGTGAATGGTAGAATGCTCGATGTTTCTAAAATCAATTTAATCTCTGATCCAGAGTTATTAAAATCAGAAACACAATTCCAACGCCAACCAAACATTCCAGAAATTCCTAACAATACTTTAAAAAAACAAGAAGCTTATCAGGATTAATCAAAAAAGGTCGATAAAAAAAGAGAGGATAGAACGTTATGATGAGATCACTTTACTCCGGTGTTTCCGGATTGAAAAACCACCAAGTTAGAATGGATGTTATTGGTAACAACATTTCTAACGTTAACACACATGGATTTAAAACAGAACGTGTAACGTTCCAAGATATGATCTCACAAGAATTACAAGGTGCATCTGAACCAAATGAAAGGATTGGGGGAACAAACCCAAAACAAGTTGGTCTTGGTTCACTGATTGCTGCCATTGATAAAATTATGACACAAGGTGCCTTACAAACAACCGGTAAAAATACAGACCTTGCGGTTTCTGGAGAAGGATTTTTTGTCGTTAAAGATGGTGACAAACAATTTTACACTCGAGCTGGTGCATTTAACGTTGATAAAAATGGTTTTTACGTAAACCCAGCTAACGGACTTAAAGTGCAAGGTTGGAATTCAAGACTTGATGAATCTGGAAACAAATACATTAACTCCGCAGGATCTCTCGAAGACATCGTAATCCCTCTTTATTCAAAAGAACCTGCTCGCGCTACGCAAAATGTTGACTTCCAATCAAACCTAAATGCAAGTGTCGCAGCTGTTCCTGCTGACGCAACTGAAGAAGACATCCAACGTTATATCAACGATCCAGACCCTCGCCAAAGAAGAGGTCACGTAACTTCCATTAATGTATACGATGAACTCGGTAACACCCGACAAATGGGAGTGGAGTTCTACAAAATGCGCGATAACGTTTGGAAGATGCGTTTTAAATTAGAAGATGCTAGTCAAGTTTCCGTCGACGTAAGTGGAACTGGTGGTGAAAACACAAGTGTCTCTGGGAATACTGAACTTGAAGTATCCTTTACTCCTGACGGCAAGATCATTAGTGTTTCTGACGGAGTGGATTCGCAAACAACGGGAAAACTAAAAGCGGACATTTCCTTCCGCATTCCTGGAAACCCAACTCCCCAAAAATTTAGCCTAAACCTCGGGGAAGCGGGTCTTGTAGGTGGTATCACTCAATTTTCATCAGATTTTACTACGAAAGCTGTGAAACAAGATGGTTACCCTATGGGTTACATGGAATCTTTTTCCATTGATAACACAGGAACAGTCACTGGAGTTTTCTCAAATGGCGTGCGCCAACCGCTCGCAAGAGTTGCACTTGCTAACTTTACAAACCCAGCAGGTCTTAACAAAGAAGGGGATACAATGTATAGTTTCTCTCTCAACTCTGGGGAAGCAAATATTGGGGAAGCTGGTAGCCAAGGGCGAGGAAAAATCAACGCAGGACTTCTTGAGATGTCAAACGTTGACCTTTCCGACCAATTCACAGATATGATCGTGACCCAAAGGGGATTCCAAGCAAACTCTCGAACCATTGTCACCTCTGACCAAATGATCCAAGAAGTTCTTGGTCTCAAACGATAAGGTGAATGAGAAGACGGGGGAAACCCCGTTTTTTCCTTGAGTTCTGCAAAATTCTAATAAAACTAGGTCAAACCAAACCATTTAGAATTTTGTCAATTGTCACGTTTCCAAAAAAATACCCTTCTTATATTCACACTCCTTACGGCTATCGCCTATGCTCCGTTATACTATTCTATTAAAAATGTAATTAAAAAAGAATCTTTACCAATTACATTAGAAACTCCTGAAACAGTTGTTTTTTTTAGTTTAGGTGAATTTGAGCCTAATGGGGATGGTGCCGATCCTAGAACTATTCGTATCCTGAATGAAATGTTGGATTTCCAATTCCAACAAACAACGGATGCAGTTTATTTGGGCAAACACTCTGAACTAAATTTATCAAAACAAAATCGATCCGAAATCATTTTATCTGGGACATTTGATTGGGAAGAAAAGGGAATTAAATTTGCACCTAAATTACGTTATGTGGAATCAAAATCAATCATAGAAGGAAAATCTATTTTTGTTAGATATGAAGACAGGGGGTCGCTTGTTTTAAAAATTCAATCCTCATTAACACATTTACTCGATGAAACGATCCGTTTGAAGCGACTTATCAAAAGAAATCCAAAATGGACCTATGTTTTTGAGGAACAAATTTTATCAGAGTCTGAATTTGTTAAACTTTCCGCATACGATGCAAATGGAAGTTCAGAGAATAGAAAAAATTATTTTCAATCCATTGACTTTAAAATAGACTTTAGTGAATGGTTGCGATACCAATTCCGATTGGAAAAACAATCAGAAGAGAATCTAAAAGAAATTTGGAAAGAGGTGGGAGCAAATCCTAAGATAACACCATTTATAAGATTTCAAATAGCAAAAAACATTTCCAAATTTTATTTTGAAAAATCTGAATACAGCAAATCTGTCGAATATGCAAATGCTGCTCGCCGTGAAAAAGAATCATCAAAACAAGTTTTCCATAGCGATTATGCCGATACAATTTCTCTAATTGGAAAAAGTTTAGTGTTAGATGGTAAAAAGGAGGAGGCAATATTTTACCTCACTTCTGCTAAAAAAATCTATGAAACCTTAGGTTTATTGGAAGACTCGATGGGTTTAGAAAATTCATATTTTTATGGATTAACACTTTCTGATGTCTCTCAAATTGAATTATCTGCATATGAACTTTCGAACATCCAAGGCAAACTAAATGGTGTTTATGAAAATATATATTTAGATTACAATTTAGCCCTTATACTTTATAGATTAGGTCGTTATGAGGCGACAATTTCCCTTTTGCAAGAACAGAGGAAAAAAATCTTTGAATCTTCAATACCCAATTTTGATATTTCATTACAATCTTTGTTATTATATGGTGCAGCTGAATACCAGATTGGTAACTGGAGTATTGCCAAATCAATTTGGGAATCTATCATCAATTCCAAAACAACATATGCAATAGAGGAAAAGATCTATTATCGAAATGCATTGTTTAATTTGAGTATTTTGTCATCTCAAAGAAACAATGCTGAGCAATCGGAGTCGTATTACAAACAATATGTAAAACTTACTCCTTACGGACAAATTCTAACATTGCCATCTAATGTGAATTTTGAAATCGGCAATCCTATTTATCCTTATACTTGGTACATACCAAATCATCATCTATTTTCTGATTTAGAAGAAAAAACCATCAGGTCTTATACTGGGCGATATTTATTCCAAACTCAAGATGAAGAAATCCGTGCTAGAACATATGAAAATCGTTTAGAAGATACAAATTTGATTTTAGATGATCTTTTGAATCCAAATGCATATCTCTCTAAGTCAATGCACATGCTTAGAAAATCATTGTTTGGTGATCTAAAGGTTTATGATCGTGGTAACCAAGTTGTTTTTTTGGATATTGGCCCTGCACTCAACCATCCAGAATACCCAGGTGTGACTTCCCAAGCTGTCGCAAAACATTTTCCAAAAATGGAAGTGGTATTATGGGAATTACCAGGAGAAGTTGATTTATTTTTAAAAAAAGTAAAACCTGAGCTCAAAGAAAAATTATATGGTTTTTCAAATATTAGGATTCTTTCTGCAGATGGAGTTGGTGATTTCCAAACAGAATACAATGACCCAAACCATTGGATCCTTCGAAATCGTCCTATCCCTAACCTAAAAAATAAAACCATAGTGATTCGTGCCGCCAATTCCATTGATATCTATGAACCATTTACAAAAATTTTACCTCATTTTGTAAATCTAGGGAAGGAATTGAAAGAGAATCCAGTATTGTATTTTTTCAATCGTAGTATCCTGCTCAAACCAAAAGGGAAAGAAAAGTTTATCTTGATTGGAAACCAATCCATACGAGGATTCCATCATAATTTCCAAAGCTTAGATCGTAACGGAGAACCTCCGTATTCCATCCTTCCATTTAGTATCAGTGAAGAGGTGATGCCATGATTTCGATTGAAATTGACTTCTTATTCTTTTTTGTATCTTTATTTTTTTTATACCGATGTTTGTTTTCCATAGCGAATAGGGAAAATAAAAGTTTGTTGCTCACATATTGGATGGGTATCATCATCCTTACGTTTATTTCGATTCACTCACTGTCTCGATGGGGTATTTCTGTCTTTGGATGGGAAACAAAATCTATTTTTCTTTTATTAACCAAATCAAATTTGGTTTTATATTTTGTTTATCAATTATTAGAAGAGAGAATATTTTTATACCGACGTACAATTGGTTTTTTAATCACCTTTTGCCTTTTTCTTTTTCTAGGTACTTTTTTCTATTGGATACAAATGTTTCAGGTTGAGATCCGTGCGGAAGATACTTCACGTATTTTACCATTCACCATTGCAATTGGTGCCTTTGTTTGGTCTAGGGAAATGTTTTGGCCAAATTTGAAGCTACTTGAATTAAAGTTAGGAGATGAGAAGGAGCCGAAGTTGGCATTCTTATTCCTTCCGTGTTTTCTTTATGTTTTAACTCCTTTCTCGACAAACTATGGTTTTATTGAAGTATTGTCATCCGCTGTTGTGATTGGAATTTCGTCCTTTGTTGGGTTTACACTTGTTTCTTTGATCCTAAAGGTATCAATCCCAGATGAAGCTGAAATTGGGGTGTGGATTGGAACTATCGCTTTTTCTTCCTCGTTTGGTGCCGACCTTCTTGTTTGTATACCCATGGCTTTTTTTGTTGGTGCTTTTGCTCGTGGATTTTACTTCTATTTGGACCAATTGAATTGGACAGTATCTGGGAAACGGGGAGTTGTTTGCTTTTTGTTCCCTTCTATCATTGCTATCTTTTTGCCTTTTTTAGTGCTCGAACCAAAGGATTGGTTACACTCACCCTACGTATTGTTAGGGGTACAAATTCTTTATTTTTTGAGTTTTTATCTGGTTTCGAGTTTGGTATTTGGAATTCTACTTCTCCTCAAACCAAAGTCAGAATAATTTTTTCAAAAAACAATCGACAGTGAATTTTTTGCTGTCGATAGTATTACCGTGACCCAATCTCCGGATTTCAAATACATCATTACGGATGACCCCTTTTTTGAAGGCAAAATTGCCGATTATTCTAAAAAACTAAAAACAAATGTTCTAACACTTTCGGCCCTTTTGACAACTGATTTTGATTCGCAAGGCAAGATCATCAAAGTACTATTTTACATCTCTCGATATGAGCTGGAAAATAAACACAAAGAAATCCATCAATTTTTAAAAGAACATCCAACAATTATGTCGAACATCATTGTTCGTGCCCCTATCGACTACACTGGTTATATGGCATTATCCATTGAAGAAGATTTGTTTTTCACGAATGTACCTGACGATGCTCCACTTGTATTCTTAATTAAAAATCTTATTAATGCTTTTACTAGCTTACAAATGATCGTTGATAAGTTTGAACTTCAAAAACGTATCAATGTTTCTACCAATGAAATTTCAAAACTAACAAAAATTGGAATCAGTCTTGCGAATGAAAAAGATTTTACAAAATTACTACGTGATATTTTAAATTCGGCACGTGAGATATCTAATTCTGATTCTGGTTCATTGTATTTGGTAGAAAAGGATGAACGTGGAAATCCAAGAAATCTAAGATTTAAAATTTCTGCTTTGGATTTGAATAGTGATGAATTCATTTTACCTATTAATAAAAAAAGTATCGCTGGTTACGTTGCATACACTGGAAAACAACTAAATATTCCAAACGTTTACGAACTCTCAGGTAAAGAGGAATATAAGTTTAACAGTGATTTTGATCGAATGAGTAATTATTACTCTAAATCAATGTTAGTTGTACCCATGAAAGACCATCATGATGAAGTAGTGGGTGTGATCCAACTCATCAACAGAAAAAAGAATTTTCAAACCAAACTCACATTGGATGAAATGAAATCAAATTCTGTTTTGGATTATGACAAATATTCAGAGGAATTAGTAATGGCGGTAGCTGGACAAGCTGCTGTTGCCATTCAAAACAATAATTTGGTTCATGACATTGAAACTTTGTTTGAAGGTTTTGTCACTGCAAGTGTATCTGCAATTGAATCAAGGGACCCTACAACTTCAGGTCATTCCTTTCGAGTTGCACAATATACCGTTGGACTTGCTGAATCTGTGAATAATGTGCAGGTTGGACGTTTTAAAGATGTCAATTTTAATGAATCGCAAATCAAAGAAATTCGATATGCTTCCCTGTTACATGATTTTGGGAAAGTAGGGGTTAGAGAAAAAGTTTTAGTCAAAGCTAAAAAATTGGAAGACTATGAGTTAGATCTCATTCGATGGAGATTCCAATTTATATTAAAGGATGTGGAAGCAAAACTTGCCCAGAAAAAAATAGAATACTTAAAAAAACATGGTAACAATGGTTATCCGCAGTTTGAAAAATCAATCCAATTGGAATATGCCTTAGAAAAGGAAAAATTGGAAGAGATGGTTCGTGTGATCACTGATTCCAATGAACCCACCATTTTGGAAGAAGGGAATTCAAACTTTTTAGAAGAAATTTCAAAGATGAGTTACCACACAACGGATGGAAACCAGTTGAATTTACTTTTACCAAAAGAGTTTGGATTTTTGTCTATAAGGCGAGGTTCACTTGATTTCGAAGAACGAAGGGAAATTGAATCTCACGTAGAACATACGTTCCAATTTTTATCTAAAATTCCTTGGACTCGTGAATTAAAAATGGTTCCAAGCATTGCCCATGGTCACCACGAAAAATTGAACGGTTCTGGATACCCAAGAGGTTTGTCCGCAGTAGAAATCCCTGTTCAGGCAAAAATGATGGCGATTGCTGATATTTTCGATGCCTTAACGGACCAAGACCGACCATATAAAAAAGCAGTGCCACTAGACCGAGCTTTTGATATTTTAAAGATGGAAGTAAGAGACCAACATATCGATGGTGATTTGTTGGACCTTTTCATTGAAAGCAAAGCATACGAAAAAATTCAGCACAAACGATAAAAAAACCCGAAAAAAAGTTCGTCTTTTTAAGCACCTCCGAAACTTGTGTGTCTAAGCATTAGGAGGAGACATGTACCAAACTCTAAAAGGTCGCACGGTAATCATAACAGGAATCACGGATGCGTCATCACTCGCACTTATCATTGCAAAAGAATGTAAAGACCAAGGTGCAAAACTAATTTGTACAGGACTCGGCAAAACCCCGTTCCACAAAAATTTATCAGAAAATAGTATCAATTTTTTAGACCGTACTTATTCTGATTTCCAAAACACCGTCAAAAAAGAGTTAGGTGAAGATGTTGTTACATTCCCTTTAGATGTAACCATTCAAGAGAGTATTGATTCATTTGCAGATTTTCTAAAGGAAAAAAATGAATCTGTCCATTCTTTATTACATTCGATCGCGATGGATAAAACCATTCGCCAAGGAAAAGTAAAACCAATCATGACAGTTTCACGCGAAGAATTTATGGATGCAATGAACGTATCTTCCTTTTCGCTACTTGCCATTGTCCAAAGCCTTTACAATCGTAATCTTTTGCCAAATGGTGCTTCTATTGTCGCTCTCAGTTATTTAGGAGCTGAAAAAGTTGTGGTCCATCCTTATAAGAACATTGGTGTTGCTAAGGCTGCTTTAGAACGACTTGTGAAAGAAATGGCAATGGAGTTAGGGAAAGAAAAAGAAATCCAAGTGAATGCCATTCGATTTTCTCCTTATCGCGCAAGTAAAGCAGGTTCAGCGATCGAAGGTTTAGAGGAAGCTGAAATTCATTGTCAGACATCATCTCCTCTTGGAAATGCGAAAGCTAAGGATCTGGCAGAAGAAGTTTGTTATTTATTTCGTCCATCCAATCGAATCACAGGTGAGATTCGGCATGTGGATGGAGGATATCATATTAGAGGTTAAATTTTAAGGAGTCACGTTTCCAAATGTCGCATTTAATAGAGCGACAAAATGGTTTCCACGCTCTTCAAAATTTTTGTACAAATCAAAACTTGCTCCTGCCGGTGAAAATATCACTGTCAGGTTTTTTTCCTTACTAAGTTTGCTTTCCTCAACTAGCAGCTTTTCGATATTCATTTTTAATTCTAAAACAAGTATATCTAAAGTATCAAAATAAGATACAGGAATCCCTGTTTTGTTTAAATCTTCTAACCAAACCTCTTTAGCCTTTCCATAAACATAAAGTGGGCATTCTAATTCTTTCCAACGTTTGATAAAAGGTTCAATTGGTTCTTCTTTTGGTATCCCACCTAATATAAGTAGAAGTGGATCACCCTTTTGAAATCCCGAAATCCCGGATAACATGGAATGTAAGTTTGTTGACTTTGAATCATTAATAAAACGAAGCGATTTATATTTTGGATCTAGATTTTTGATCTCGACCGATTGAAATCTGTGGGGTAGTCCTTGGAAAGTTTCCAATTGAGCTTGGATCTCTTCTGGACTTATTCCTACCACTTCTGCAAGTGCAATTGCAAAACACAAATTCATCAAATTATGTTTTCCTTTTAATGGAAACCGAGATGCATCGTATACGTGACTTGGTGTATGAACTAAATCTGGATTCAAACTCACATAGTAAGATTCATTCTCGCCGACACAATGAAGGTTAGGATTTTTTGGTTTTGTGAAAGTAGTGTAAGTAAAAAAAGAGGGATTTATAAAACAATTATGCTTTTTGTCTGCTAAATTTTGGATTTTCCATTTGGCTTCCGCATATGATTCCATCGTTTTATGTCTTTCCAAATGGTCAGAAGCAAGATTCAAAATTGCTGAAGCCGTTAATTTTAAGTTAGGTGAGTCATCTAATTGGTAACTCGATAACTCTAAAACAACAATATCTAATTTCTCCAAACAAAATGATGTAAATGGGATTCCAATATTCCCTCCCATTTTTGAATTTGGGAATTTTTTTTGGATAAGATGGAAAGCCAAGGCAGTTGTTGTTGATTTCCCATCCGTTCCAGTGATCCCGATGGCCGTACCTTGGAAAAAGATCCTTGCCAGAGATATTTCACTGAGAATCGGTATCTTCTTTTGTTTTGCTACAAGTAAGATAGGATGATCCGGTAATACCCCCGGACTTTTGATGATACACTCAATTCCTGATAAAACAGTATGTGGCTCATTATCGGACAAAACTTGATGGTAAATTGTATGGTTTGCTTTTTCAGGGAAACGATCAGAAAGTGTTACTTTTTTTCCGAGAGAAGAGAGGAGTTTGGCAGAGGAATCTCCTGATGAGCCTCCACCCAAAATGAGGAAAGAATGGAGATTTTGTATGGCCTGAGGGGTCGGGAGTGTTTCAGAAAACATTGATTGACACTCCGCTAAAATACGATGATTTTGTAAAATCATATCAGGTTGGGTAAATCGGTGCTGAAACACGAAGTGAAAGACGGAAAACTAGTCGTTTATCTGGAAGGTCGATTGGACGTATCTGTGGCAAATGAAGTGGAAGAGGGACTTACAGAACTTATTGATTCTTTAGGTCATAGAAAGGTGCTTCTCAACATGAAAGACGTTGAGTATATGTCTTCGTCTGGATTTCGCGCTTGTATTTCCACTTTACGCAAACTCAACTCGAAAGAAGGATTTCTGAAGATCTCTAATATCAAACCAGCTGTAAAGCGGATCTTTGACGTGATTGAACTCACTTCTTTATTTGATATTTATGACTCGGAAGAAGCTGCATTAAAATCATTTTAACCAATCGAATTGAATCCAATTTTACATAAAATTGTAGAAACTAAATATTCTGAAATCGAAATCAGTCGGAGTAAACCCTTACCCGACCGAACGATTCCCATTCGAGATTGGAAGTCACATCTTAAAACAAATTCTGTATCGGTGATCGCCGAATGTAAAAAGGGAAGTCCCAGTGCTGGAATCTTACGTCCCGATTATGATCCAGTCCAAATTGCAAAAATATATGAAGAATCTGGGGCAGGAGCCATTTCTGTTCTCACGGACAGGTCTTATTTTTTTGGTTCATTACAGGATTTAGAATCCGTTGCAAAACAAGTCTCACTTCCGGTGATTCGAAAGGATTTTATATTAGATCCAGTGCAGATTGATGAGGCATATGCCTATGGCGCCTCAGCCATTTTGCTCATTGTTCGTATCCTCACTCCGGAACTATTAAAATCATTATTACGTCATGCAAGTGGACTTGGTCTTGCTGTCCTTGTAGAAACTCATAACGAACATGAGGTGCAAGTGGCTCTCGATTCTGGTGCAAACACCATTGGAATTAACACTCGTGATTTAGATACATTCCAAATTCACAAAAATTTAATCGAACAAATTGCACCAAAATTAGATTCCTCAATCATTCGCGTTGCTGAATCAGGAATAGAAAGTTACAATGATTGGCAAAAGTATCGAGGATTGATAGATTCGATGTTAGTTGGAACTTTTTTTATGAAAAGTAAAAATATATCTGTTGATTTTTTCTCTCTTTTGAACGGCCCACCTCAAAACACAAAGTGACAAACCAGCTAAAAATTTAGAAATCACTAAATTAAATGAATTAAATGTTGTCTTTTTACCAATTTAAGATTAGATATTTTTGATGTTTCACATATGGACTGGAAGTCAATTTTAAAAGGTCTATTCCTATTTTGTGCTTATATTGGTACGGCCAAATTAGGTATGGAATATTTTTCCTTCCATCCAATGAATTTAGCTGTCCTATGGATACCTTCAGGTATTGGACTGATTGGTTGTTTGTTTTTTGGTTTTCGGTTCATTCCGTTCGTTTGGCTGGCAAGTTTTATTGCAAACAAAGATGGTCTCATCAGTAGCCATCATGGTCTTTCTCCGTTTCTTCTTTATTTAAGTATCAGCTTAACTGCTTCGGTTGATGCCTTCCAATCTGCCTTATCGTATTATTTTTGGACAAGGAAAATTCGTAAAAATCTAACATCGACTAAAGACAATTTTTATTTCATTGTTTATGTAGCTTTTCTCTCTAGTTTGATTTCTATTCTGATTCTTGGTGTTATATTAAATACATTTGGTTACTTTCATAGTTTGAACCCGAATGAAATCTTCAGAACATTACTCGTCATAACTTTTGGTGATACTATAGGAATTTTTATCACAGTTCCTATGTTTATGGCATGGCGAAAATTGATGTGGAAGGATCTTTCTTACCGACTAATTTTTTGGACATTCGTATTTATAGTTTTTCAAGCATTGATTGTTTATCACTTACCCTATTTATTTTTTTTGTCATTTTTGATTTTGATTTATCTAGGTTATCGCTTCCAAATTCGTGGCGTTACCTTAGGAGTGTTTTTATTATATTTATCAAGCATATTGATGACTCGATTAGGGGTTGGCCCATTTGTACAACCCATCATTTTTGATTCGTATATCTATCTAATTTCCTTTCTTATTCCATACGCAATACTTGCTGAATTCATAACGTTACAATACCAGCGATTACTTTTTAATCGTTTTGAGTTAGAAAAAAAAGTATATGAGAGAACAAAGTTACTCAGAACCCAGATATTTGAAAAAAATCAAGCGATTGAAGCTTTACATAAATCTGAAAATTTATTAAGTGAGTCCAATCGTACAAAAGATATATTCTTTTCTATCATTGCTCATGATTTAAGAAATCCTCTTGGATCATTTAAACAAATCACGGAGCTTATGTATACAGAATTTGATACATACTCTGATATAGAAAAAAAAGATACTATATTTGAAATTCAAAAATCAGCTTCACGTGTATATAGTTTGTTAGAACAACTTTTGGATTGGGCCAGAACACAAACTGGAAATATGCCATTTCGTCCTAGAGAGATTAACTTACGTTCGATCGTTTCGAAAATAACCGACCAAATGATGGAAAGGGTCCAAAAAAAAGGCATCCAATTACGTGTGGATATTCCGGAAAAATATTCCATTGTATATGCTGATTCTGAAATGATCCAAGCCGTACTTCGAAATTTGATTACGAATTCTATCAAATTTACAAATGAAAATGGTTATATACAAATTTCTGCCTCGCAAGATGAAGATGGAGTAAAAATCGAATGTACTGACAATGGGGTAGGAATGGAAAGTTCCGATCTAGAAAAACTATTTCGTCTAGATGCTCAGTTAACAAGGATAGGCCTTGAAGGCGAAAAAGGGACCGGGCTTGGACTCATTCTATGTCACGAATTTATCAAATTACACGGTGGAGAGATTTGGGCAAAAAGTGAAAAAGGAAAAGGAACAACTGTTAGTTTTAGATTGCCGGACCCAAAATAACAGTTTATATCCTTTATTTGTTTGATATTAATGTCGAATCCGAATCTTCATTAACAGTATTTGTTTTATCTAGGTATGGTAAATACACGATAAATTTTGTGATTCCTTTTGTGGAAATCACATCGATGAACCC
>NZ_RQFT01000014.1 GCF_004769525.1 Leptospira bouyouniensis
ATAACAGCGACTTACCGCTACGCTTCGGCACAAGGCCTCGCTCGGCCTACGGCAAATTGTCCTCCTGTCACTCGCCTTGCGTTCGCAAGCTACGTGCCAGTCCCTAACGTCCCGTTTCCGGGACTCAGGGTCGGCCAACTTCGGTAAGTCTAGTTCGTTATGCGAAATGTCTCAGAAATATTGCTATCATAAGAAAACAAAATGATTAAGAAAATATCTCTAAAAAGTAATTTTATCTCTCTTTTTTTAGCAATCACACAAGTAAGCTGCTTATACATAGTTCCAAAAGATCATCTAAAATACATTTTCTTAAATAATCTAAAACCCAAGATAAAGAATACAACTATCATATATAAATACACTTATCTAAATTTCTATAACCGAAATCCTTATATAAAGACTGATGACTTTTCAAATAGATTAAATGATTGTATTCGAAAGTCTTTTGAAACCAAATTTCAATTTGCCAACTTAACTATTTTAGATTCCGATTTTTCTTCAATCTCTGAAATTGAAAAATCTTATGATAATCAAAATGTAATTTTTCTAAATATTATGACGAATGAAAAAATGAATAATGATTTTTCTATTAAATTTCTGAAATTCTTAAATATTATTACATTCGGAGCAATACCATATTGGAAAAATATAATTTTTACTATCCAAATAAATTCCCCGATATTTCTAAATTCTCATGAAAATAATTTTCAATATTCTTTTATTGAATGCGGTGGATGGCTTATAATTCCTGTCTTATTTTTCTACGAAAATTATTGGGAATTAAAAAATAAATATCATAATTCTCCATTTCCTGAAGTAGAATACATGATAACTGATTCTTTATCAAAAATAACTTTGAAAAATTGAGACACTTCGCATAACAGCGACTTACCGCTACGCTTCGGCACAAGGCCTCGCTCGGCCTGCGGCAAATTCCCTTTCTGTCACTCGTTTGCATCCGCAAACTCCGTGCCAGTCCCTAACGTCCCGTCCGGGACTCAGGGTCAGGGAACTTCGGTAAGTCTAGTTCGTTATGCGTAATCCTGCAAAAAATTTTAATAATGGAAAAAATGAATAAAAAATTTCTAATTCTACTAGTTTCAACTATCATCCCTTTCTCAGGAATTGTTGGAGATACAAATAGATACGGACTATTTCTTGAGGCGATCTACGGAAAGCCGATCTACTTTCCACACACTAACCCAAATAAAGTTTCTGGTGATCTTTATTCCAATAGAAAAGGCACTGTCGATACTTTGGGTTATTTTGTTAGAACTTATGGTACTGAATATGAATATTTATACAGTACTTATGCATTTAGAAATGCTGAAAAACCTAAATTAGCTGGCGAAAATTATTCTATCCAATTAGAATATGTCTTCAAATCTAATTTCGGATTGGGATTTAGTTTAAATCAAAATAAATATAATTTAGAAAATCTTTCTATTGATAAATTTGAAGGAAATTTAATTCTAAATGTTCTCAGTAACTTATATCCAGAAAGAGCTTTATCCATTCAAGACAGAACCAATCTAGAAATTCTATCTCCTTACCTACAATTTGACATTCGAAATTTCCTGATTCTAAATACTGCTTCAATTAATGTTTCATATCATTTTTTAAAATCATCAAATTTTGACCCATATGTTAGAATTCATGGAGGATATGGAAATAAATCTAATTCTCAACCAACAATTATACAATATGGTATTTCTATAGGTTCAAGATATTTCATTTCAGACAATTTCTATTTATTGAGCGATCTTCAATTCAATAAGTCGGATGCATTTTATAATGCAAACAATTTCTTTGGAAATGGTGGTGGCCAAACTATCAGATGGTCAATTAATGAAGTTAATATTCGATTCGGAACAGGATTTAATGTATGGTAGCAGGACTACGCATAACAGCGACTTACCGCTACGCTTCGGCACGAGGCCTCGCTCGGCCTACGGCAAATTCCCCTTCTGGCATTCGCCTTGCTTACGCAAGCTACATGCCAGTCCCTAACGTCCCGTTGGGACTCAGGGGCGGGGAACTTCGGTAAGTCTAGTTCGTTAAGCGCAATTACTTAAAATGATTGTAGAAAATCAAAAAAAAATAACTGAAGAAGATTTAGAATTTGCTAATTCCATTTGGAAATTCCTTTATATTCAGGAAAATATCCAAAAGTCAGATCTTATTTTTGTTTTGTGTAGTCATGATCTAAGAGTTGCACAATATGCTATTGATCTCTACAAAAAAGGTTTTGCTAATTATATTCTGTTTTCAGGAGGCTTAAATTTTTTCACAAAACATATTTTCCCTAAATCAGAAGCTGAATCCTTTGCGGAATTGGCATTATCTCAAAATATTCCACAAGAAAAAATAATTATAGAAAATGAATCTAGCAACACAGGCGAAAACATTCAATTCACTAAACAACTTCTTAATTCTTTGAATCTTAAATTTAATAAAATCATAGCTATTCAAAAACCTTCAATGACTTTAAGAATTAAATTAGCATTGGATAAACAATGGAATGAAGGATTTTTTTATATTTCTTCACCAAGCTATTCTATATCTGATGCTCCGCATTCTCATATTAATCTTTTTATGATTATCAATGAAATTGTCGGTGACCTACAAAGGATTATAGAATATCCTAAATTTGGTTTCCAATCAGAAACAATTATTCCTGATTATATTACTAAAGCTTATAATTCCCTTATTGAAAAGGGTTATAATTTACATCTTTTTCAATGAAATTTATAAATTCATTACTCCAAAGAATCTAATTCCTTTCTACCTTTGCAAAAGTAAAAGAATTTTAGAATTATCAATCGAGTATTTAAATAATTTTTAGTAAATTTAATAATTTAAATTGAATACATAATAAACGAAAAATAAGTAACTGCGCTTAACAGCGACTTACCGCTACGCTTCGGGACGAGCCCTCGCTCGGGCTACGCCAAATTCCCCTTCTGGCATTCGCCTTGCTTACGCAAGCTACATGCCAGTCCCTAACGTCCCGTTACCGGGACTCAGGGTCGGGGAACTTCGGTAAGTCTAGTTCGTTATGCGCTATGAAAGAAATTATTATTTAAATTAAAGAAGGAAAAAAAAATGAAACAAATTTTAGGAATTCTGTGCCTTTGTATGGCGTTACTATATTGCAAGAAAGAGGAAGAAAAAATAGATGATCGAGCATCGATTAGTTCTATTCAAGAAATAAGTGCATCTAGTTTTTTAATAGAAGGTAAAACCAAATATATTCCACAAAATGCTACTGATAATTCTTCTCAGCCTTGGTGTGTTTCAAACACTGATAAAGAGCCTACTCTGGAAATTACTTTTAATAAAATTGTGAAAACTAAAGTTCTTCATCTGCTAAATGGATATGCGAAAGGTTCACTTTATAAAAAGAATAGTCGTATTTCTAAATTGACTTTAACGATTGACAATGGTTCTCCGATCGAGTTAGAACTACCAGATACTATCGAATTTTCCAAAACATTTACAAATGACTTGGTTGGAAAAAAATTCAAATTTACAATTAAAGATAAGTATCCCGGCGATAATTATCAGGACCTTTGCTTAACAGAATTATCTTTCGATGATTACGATTTTGATAATCATCTGTATTTTGAAGCATTTTGTTCTGAGATATTCAATGATTTTAAAAAAATTGAATTCATTAACGGTGATCATTTCATTACGCTCACAAATGATAATAAATTAACTGCCTTCAGATCACCTGCTCAAATGGACATTAAAAATGAGGGTAAAGGAAATTGGAAATTAATTAACGAAAATCCATCTAAGATATTAGAAGGAAAATATAAAATAACTTTAGTACAAAATGCTAATGATGATTTAAGCAGTAATGAAGCTAGAATAACTACCACTAATTTCGATGGAGAATTTTCAATTCCTTTGGTAACAGACAAAAATTGTAAAAAACTAGATGGTTCTAGGAAAATCTTTATTTTTAATGAAGGGGATCCAAATAAAAATTATTTCCCTTCAAATGATGAAATCCATATAGTCAAATAGCTTTCACAGCGCATAACAGCGACTTACCGCTACGCTTCGGGACAAACCCTTGCTCGGCCTACGGCAAATTCCCTTTCTGTCACTCGCTTGCAAACGCAAGCTACGTGCCAGTCCCTAACGTCCCGTTCCGGGACTCAGGGTCAGGGAACTTCGGTAAGTCTAGTTCGTTATGCGACATGATCAAAAAATATATAAAAATAGGAATTTAGAAATTAAAAATGCAATTCATTAACTTTCATTTACTTCTTTTATTGACAATTTCATGTAATTTCGTTGATAAAAAAATATTAAAAAATATTTCGAATAATATAGAAGATAGAAACATCTTTATCTCCAATGAAAAAGATGAACTTTTTCGTGATAGAGCCTACTTTATCCCACCTAATGTTGTATCAAGTATTGAATTAGGTATCACTGAAGAGGAATTATATAAGATTATCGGGAACAATAATTTCAGAGAAAGGTTTAGCTATGATCGTGTACTTCCGAAAAGGGTCATTTCTTCAAAATACATTCCGGTTTCAAAGATGGTTATTTTTAATGGAGGAAATTCAATCATTACTCGAACTGCAAATTCGATTAGTTATTTTACAAGTGAAAGGATGACTGTGGCTTTCTATTTTTATAGAGATAGGTTGATTTATAAAACGATAATTCATACAGATATTGTTGAAGGAAAAACGGTTTTCCTTCCTCTTACTTCAAGTGAAGTTCGGAATGCAAAACCATATGTGCGTCTTTCGTTAGACACAACAAATGAAATCTCAGGTATGAACTATTGGCACGATGCCAAGTATTACGGATATGTGAAAGGATATTTAATAGAAAAAGAAAATGCGGACGGGAAAAAGTATTTTGCCTCAAATGTAGTTGTCGGTAAACATTTACACAAGAAAGATTTTTTTACAAAGAATTATTGTGAACTTTTTGCCTATTGGGAATTTCCTGATTTCGAATCCGATCTGCAAAAATCTGGCTATTACAAACTCAAGGCAAAATTAGATTATGACTTTGAAAATAAAATTGGATACTGGGCTGAACCACAATTACCTTGATCACGTCGCATAACAGCGACTTACCGCTACGCTTCGGCACAAGGCCTCGCTCGGCCTGCGGCAAATTCCCCTTCTGGCATTCGC